>JAKSQA010000152.1 GCA_024404335.1 Mailhella sp. | reverse complement strand
TCTCTTCCTAAGGAACCGCTGATTTATTCGACAATAAATCAGCTCGATGCCCGAACCGGCTTCTGCCGATTCGGGAAAGGCACGCCAGCCTGCTCATTTACCGGGGAAAGTGAATTTCCCCTATTCGCAGGCTGCGGGCGACCATGCGAACATAGCCGCCGGGAAGCGCTTTTTTCAGTGCTTCCCTAATGGTGTCCTGCGGCCGATATCTCCTCATATCTCTCTTCTCTCATCACAGATAAGAGGATTCATCCGACCAGGCCCACCTTCAGCCCGCCGCGCAGAAGCATAAAATACCCCATTAAAAATCCATAGCATTTCGCAGTTTCATCTGATTCCATCACGGATTTTCTCCATTTTTAAATTGACAATTAATTTCATTTTCATTAGTTCGATTAATCGAATTTAGATTTGTCGATTCTTTACGAATCCGATCCCCGCATCGAAAGGGAGGCCGCATGAGCTCTGAAAACACCGACTGGAACATCGAAAAGTACTATGCCGCCGAGGATACGGATCCCCTTTCCGGCGCCTTTGCCGGGAAAATCGCCGTACACCCCGGGGCGGGCGGAAAGAGGGTTCCTCCCGCCGATCTCATGGGGAAGCTGGACGCTCTTTCCTTGTCACCCCGCAGCGGCCTGAGCACGGCATATATCCATGTGCCCTTCTGCGAAACCCACTGCCTCTACTGCGGCTTCTACCCGGGGACCTATCACCGGGATCAGAGCGCCCGGTACACCGACACTCTTATCCGTGAGCTGCAGCTCTGGGCCGGAAGGCCGGCCCAGGAACAGGGGCCCGTCCACGCCGTCTACTTCGGGGGGGGAACCCCCACAGCCCTTGAGGCTCCGGACCTCGAACGCCTTCTCAAGGCCGTCCGCCAACACCTCCCCCTTGCCAATGACTGCGAAATGACGGTCGAAGGCCGCCTGCACAGCTTCGGCCCGGAAAAGATGGAAGCCTGCCTTGCCGGCGGAGCGAACCGCTTCTCTCTAGGCGTACAGAGCTTCACTACGAAGATACGGCAGTCCATGGGGCGCATCGCCTCCCGGGAAACCGTGGAGAAAAGGCTCTCGCAGCTCATGAGCTACGGACAGGCCGCCGTCATCGTCGACCTGATCTTCGGATTCCCGAACCAGACCCTGGACATCTGGCTCAATGACATCCAGGCGGCAATGGACATGCGGCTCGACGGCCTGGACTGCTACCAGCTCAACGTCTTCGGCCAGACGCCGCTCGCCAAGGCCATCAAGGAAGGCCGGCTGCCTCACGCCGCCGATACCGCCATGCAGTCCGCAATGTTCGCTGCCGGGGTGGAAAAGCTGAGCAAAGCATCATACAGCCGCATTTCCCTCACCCACTGGGCACGCACGAGCCGCGAAAGGAACCTCTACAACCAGTACGTCAAGGGCAGCGCGAACTGTCTCGCCTTCGGCCCCGGAGCGGGAGGCAACCTAGACGGATGGTTCTTCATGAACCAGGCCGACTACGGAAAGTGGATGGAATCCGTCAACGGAGGCACTAAGCCGGCAATGATGCTGGTGGAGCCGAGCCCCTTCTTCCGGCTGTACCGCGACGTCGCCTACGGGCTCGAGCACGGCCGTATAGACTTCGGCGGACTGGACGGTACGTTCGGCACCTCCACATGGAATCTGATTGTCCCGCTGCTGGAGCAATGGGAGAGGGCCGGACTCGTCACTGTTTCCGGCCGGACCGCATCACTCACCCTTGCCGGCCAGTTCTGGCAGGTCAACATCTCCCAGCTCATGCAGGATTTCCTCAAGCATTTCCTTGAGGGAAACACCCCTAGCGCCATGTCGGGCCTGGGCACCCCCAGGTAGGCTGCCCAGCCGACCTCACAGTTTTTCAGACAAATCCGCCTTCGGCACAGGCACCGGGATGCCCGGCGGCAAACATCATCAAGGAGACCCCATGAAAGTCAGCAGGAAAACCGGCGGAAGGATCGCGCTCGCCCTTATCACATGCGCCCTGCTTCCGGGCCCGCAGGCCTTTGCCGAAGAAGAGATCAGAACCGGAGACGTGCTCGTCACAGCCACCCGTGTGGAAAAGGAGCTGATGGATGTTCCCATGAGCGTCACCGTCATGACCTCTGACGAAATCAGGAGCAAAGGCTCCCGCACGGTGGGCGAGCTGCTGGAGGACGTACCCGGCGTGCAGGTCATGGACGACGGATCGCAGGGCCTCAAGCGCGTAGCCATCCGCGGCGAGGACGCCTTCCGTACACTGGTGCTCATCGACGGCCAGAAAATTTCCGAACAGAAGTCGATGTCGGGCTCCCCCATTCTCATCGACGCCTCCCGCATAGAACGCATCGAAGTCATCAAAGGGCCGGCATCCGTCCTGTACGGATCCGACGCCATAGGCGGTGCGGTGAACATCATCACGAAGAAAGGCGGGAAGGACGCCGTCCAGGGCGATGCGTATCTCGGCTTCAGCGGAGCGTCGCGTGGATTCTCGGAAGGAGCATCCGTCTACGGCAAGGCGGGCGGTCTGAACTACCGCTTCTCCGGATCGCATTCCGACCAGGGCAACGTCCATACGCCTGACGGCAAATGGAAGAACACATCGTTCCGCCAGACAGATGCGTCAGCCTTCCTGAGCTATGACTTCAGCGAGCATTTCACTCTGGGCGCAGCCTACGACTACTACCGCGGCGCGTTCAACTCCACATCCATGACCTATGTGAAGGATCCCGATTCCGACTTCTTCGTCAAGGTTCCCAGATGGACCCGCGAGAAGTTCAAGGTCTTCGCCGAGACGAAGGATATTACGGACTTCCTCACGAGGATACGCCTGGACGCCTTCTACCAGAAGACCGACAAGGACATGGAAAACTTCGTGGCCAGCCGCGGCGCCGGCTCCGACGTCACCGTCGACAACTTCGCCCGCAACTATCTACGCACGAAAGGCATCTCACTGCAGTCCGACTGGCAGCTCGGTGATTCCAACTTCCTCGTAGCAGGCTACGAATTCAGCTATGACGACCTGGAATCGAAAAACCGCAACTACATGAAGATGTCGCAGGCCATGTCCCCCATGATGAGCATGAAAATGGACTATTACCGCGACAAGTTCTACGACGGAAAACAGGCCTCACACGCCCTGTTCGCAAACATGGAGTGCCAGCTCCCCTGGGACATCGCCCTGACCTACGGCGTCCGCTGGACACATGTGAGCAGCGAGCTCGAGCGGGCCGATGCGCTCCGCACCGGAAGCGCCGGCATGCACATGGGCAAAATGCCGGTGATGACGATGTTCAATGATGTGAACAAGCCCGTATCCGACGACGCGAAGCTCGGCAGGGAAAGCTATTCCCGCCCCGTGTTCAACGTCGGCCTCGTCTGGACCGGCATTGAAGACCTGGCTCTCCGCGCAAGCTGGGCCCAGGGCTTCCGCGCCCCGAACCTGACAGAGAAATTCATCGGAACGAGCATGGGCAGC
>JAKSQA010000151.1 GCA_024404335.1 Mailhella sp. | reverse complement strand
GCGTCGCCGTCTCGGGCGGCGTGGACAGCTTCGTGCTTCTCAAGGTCATGCAGATCAGGCAGCGCATCGTGCCGTTCCCCTTCGAGTTCATGGCTATCCACCTTAATCCGGGATTCGACCCCGGAAACCATGCGGGCCTCGCCGAGTGGGTGGCCTGCGAGGGCATAGCGTCGCACATCGAGGTCACGGACCACGGCCCGCGCGGACATTCCGAGGAGAACCGCACCAGCTCGCCGTGCTTCTACTGCGCGAGGCTGCGCCGCAAGCGCCTGTTCGACGTCTGCCGCATGTACGGGCTGACGCACCTGGCCTTCGGGCACAATAACGACGACCTTGTCACCAACTTCCTGATGAACCTCGTCCAGACGGGCAAGGTGGCGGGCATGAGCATGAGCGAGCCCTTCTTCGGGGGGGCGCTCCAGGTCATCCGTCCGCTGATGCTCATGCCGAAGTCGCAGATCTCAAGGGCCGCACGCCAGTGGGAGCTGCCCGTCTTCGCCAACGCCTGCCCCTCCTCGGGAAAGACGCGCCGCACGCAGATGATGGACATCCTCGACGCGATGACGCAGGGCGGCAAGGTGTACAGGAAGAATATCTACAACGGGCTCGCACGCTGGCAGCTGGAGCAGAATATCCTTGCTGCCGGAAGGGGCCTGCCGGACGGAGCCGAAGGGGATGGCTCCGTCTTATGATCACCGCGTGGCCTCTTGAGAGGAGGGGCGCACGCACAAGATCTTCTATCGTGAGGATGATATGTTCCAGGCTGTCGACCGGTTTCTATTCGAACTTGTCAACATGGCGATGCACAACAGTTTCTTCGACTTCATCATTCCCGTCTTCTCGCAGACGTGGATCATGTGGCTCGGCGCGGCCATAGGCATCGCTGCATACGCGGTGCACTGCTGGCGCAGCGCGCTCGATCCCGTGGGGCGCGTGCTGATGCTCGTGCTCCTCATGGGGCTTTCCGCCGGCGCCACCGACCTGGCGACGAGCACGCTCAAGCATTCCATCGCCAGGGAGCGCCCCTGCCAGGAGGTCGTGGGCTCCAACTACTATTCCTCCGCCGACCACAAGTGGATCGTCGTGGACGAGAAGACCACCGAGACCGAGAGCCTCGGCGGATCAATGCCCTCGTCTCCGGCCGCGGCCTGCATGGCCGTGGCGGCGGTTCTCTCCATGCTGTTCTACCGCTCCAATCCCTGGGTGTACCTGCTTCCCTTCTCCGTGGGCTTCGCCCAGATATATGTGGGCAAGAACTACCCGTTCGACATCGTGGCCGGGTGGCTCATAGGCATCCTTTCCGTCTTCGCCGTATGGTGGGCATGCCAGCTCGTCGTGCTGCGTTTTTCGACCCATCGGCGGCTTGCGATAAAAAAATCGTCGAATCGAAAAAAATTGCTTGACTAAAATCGATTCTCTGGTATTTCTGTCTCTGTCAACGAGATGTTGAAACAAGATGTTGGGCTATCGTTCAATTGGCAGGACGCCGGATTCTGGCTCCGATAATCAAGGTTCGAGTCCTTGTAGCCCAGCCACTTCTTGTCCCCATCGTCTAGCCGGCCCAGGACAGCGGCCTTTCACGCCGTCAACGGCGGTTCAAATCCGCCTGGGGACGCCACTTGGATGATAGAAGCCGAGGCTCATGCCTCGGCTTTTTTCGTTTAAGTCCGCTTCCTGCCTGAAGCCCTTCATGAACCTGTGAGGTCGTACCATGGAAGAACCCCTTTTCAGGCTCCATTCGGAGCATCAGCCCACGGGCGACCAGCCCGAGGCCATAGACTCGATCGTGGAAAACCTCCGCTCAGGGGTGCGCGACCAGGTGCTTCTGGGCGTCACCGGGTCGGGAAAGACCTTCACCATGGCGAACGTCATCGCGCGCATGGGGCGCCCCGCGCTCATACTGGCGCACAACAAGACGCTGGCCGCCCAGCTCTACGGCGAGTTCAGGGCCCTTTTCCCGAAAAACGCCGTGGAGTACTTCGTCTCGTACTACGACTACTACCAGCCTGAGGCGTACGTCCCTTCCTCCGACACCTACATAGAGAAGGACTCCGCGATCAACGACAACATCGACCGCCTGCGCCACGCCGCCACGCATGCCCTGCTTACGCGGAGGGACGTCATCATCGTGGCGTCGGTGTCGTGCATATACGGCCTGGGCTCGCCCGAATACTATTCCCGCCTCATCATTCCTGTGGAGGAGGGGCAGACCATGCCCATGGAGAAGCTCATAGGCCGCCTTGTCGATGTGCAGTACGAGCGCATCGACTACGACTTCCACCGCGGCACGTTCAGGGTGCGCGGCGACGTCATCGAGATCATCCCCGCGTACGAGGAGGAGAAGGCGCTCCATATCGAGTTCTTCGGCGACGAGATAGACGGCATCCGCGAGATCGACCCGCTGACGGGCGAAGTGCTCGGAAGGATATCCAAGACCGTGGTCTACCCGGCGAGCCACTACGTTTCCGACAGGGACAACCTGGTGAGGGCCATGGGCGACATACGCGACGAGCTCAGGGAGCGCCTCGTGCTCTACAGGGACGAGGGGCGGCTTCTTGAGGCGCAGAGGCTTGAGCAGCGCACGCAGCTCGATCTGGAGATGATGGAGGAGCTCGGATACTGCAACGGCATCGAGAACTATTCCCGCCACCTCGACGGCCGCGTGAAGGACGAGCCGCCCGCGACGCTTCTGGATTACTTCCCGAAGGACTTCCTGCTGTTCGTGGACGAATCGCACATGAGCATCCCGCAGGTGGGGGCCATGTACAAGGGCGACCGATCGCGCAAGGGCACGCTGGTCGACTACGGGTTCAGACTTCCCTCGGCGCTGGACAACCGCCCCCTCCGCTTCTCGGAATTCGAGGAGCGCATCGGGCAGAGCATATTCGTTTCGGCCACGCCGGGCAGGTGGGAGCTGGACCGCAGCGCGGGCCTTGTCGTGGAGCAGGTCATCCGGCCCACGGGGCTCCTCGATCCCGAGGTGGAGGTCCGCCCGGTGAAGGGGCAGATGGACGATCTGCTCGGAGGGTGCGAGGCGCGGATCGCCCGGAAGGAGCGCGTCCTGGTGACGACGCTCACCAAGCGCATGGCCGAGGACCTCACGGAGTATTTCAACGAGATGGGCGTGTCGTCGCGCTATCTCCATTCCGATATCGACACGCTGGAGCGCATAGCCATCCTGAAGGCGCTGCGGCTTGGGGAGTTCGACGTGCTTGTGGGCATCAACCTGCTGCGCGAGGGCCTCGACCTTCCCGAGGTGTCGCTCGTGGCGGTGCTCGATGCCGACAAGGAGGGCTTCCTCCGCTCCGTCGGCGCGCTCATACAGACCTTCGGCCGTGCGGCGCGCAACGCGTCGGGGCATGTCATCCTGTACGCCGACAGGATCACCGACTCGATGCGCGCGGCCATGGACGAGACGGCCCGCCGCCGCAGCCTGCAGGCCGCATACAACGCCGAGCGCGGCATCACGCCGAAGACGCACC
>JAKSQA010000150.1 GCA_024404335.1 Mailhella sp. | reverse complement strand
TGGACGGCCGCGACACGCCTCCCTGCTCCGGTGCGGATTATGTCGAACAGCTGCTTCCCGTTCTCGAAAGAACCGGTGGAAAGCTCGCCGACATGGTCGGACGCTTCTATGTGATGGACCGCGACAAGCACTGGGAACGCGTCGAAACCGCCTGGAACATGCTTGTGCACGGCCAGGGCACCTCCGCATCCGATCCCGTTTCCGAACTCCGCTCCGCCTATGCCGCCGGCGAGACGGATGAATTCCTGAAGCCGCGCATCCTGCTCGACTCCTCGGAATCGGTCATGCGTGACGGGGACGGCGTGTTCTGCTTCAACTTCCGCGCCGACCGTGGCCGCGAACTCGTCAAGGTCCTGACCGATGACGGTTTTGCGGAATTCGACCGCGGCCGCATGCCCGCCCTTGCCGGCGTAGCCTGCATGACCTCGTACGATTCGAGCCTCAGCGCACCTGTCGCCTTCACCAAGGACAATCTTGGCATGACCATGGGCGAAGTCGTTTCCGCAGCCGGCATGTCCCAGCTCCGGATCGCCGAAACCGAAAAGTACGCCCATGTGACGTATTTCTTCAGCGGAGGCCGCGAGGCGCCCTTCCCCAATGAAGACCGTATCCTTGTCGAATCCCCCCGCGATGTCGCGACCTACGACCTCAAACCGGAAATGAGCGCCTTCGAAGTGACGGACAAGCTTATCGAAGCCTGGAAATCCGGAAAATACGACTTCGTCGTCTGCAATCTGGCCAATCCCGACATGGTCGGCCATACAGGCATTATCGATGCCGCCGTAAAGGCCTGCGAAACCGTCGATGCGTGTACGGCCAGGATTGAGAAGGCCGTCCTTGAGCGCGGAGGCATCCTCTGCATCACTGCCGACCACGGCAATGTGGAGAAGATGGTCGACGAGCAGGGCCGCCCCCAGACAGCCCACACGCTTAACCGCACCCCGTTCCTCATCCTGGATGAAGGCAGGTGCGTTCCCGTTCGTGACGGAAAGCTCGGCGACATCATGCCTACCCTGCTTGCCTGCTGGGGTATGGAGAAGCCCGCCGAAATGACAGGTGACAACCTCCTTAAGTAACTACTGCGGAGCCGGTGCGCCGCACCGGCTCCTACGGATGCACCGCATGACTCATTCCGAACCGGTCCGCCCGGAACACATGGCTCTTCTGTTCGCCTACTCCTGCCCTCACTGCGGCACGGAAGCAGTGCTGATATCCCCCACCTCTCCGGCCACCATCACATGCAAGGGATGCCGGAACGAATTTTCCATCATCCCTGTCGATGCACAGACCGTCCAATTCGTGGAAACCATGCTGGACGACGGCAGGGCTGCCGTGAACCCTTCCTACTAGCCCTGCCTGCAGGCCCAGACCATGAACCGCGAACGAATCAAACGCTGGCTGCTTTTCTTCATCTCCCTGTTCTTCCTGGGAAACGGCATAGCCATCGTCACCAACGCCCAGCTTGGAACGACCCCCATCTCGAGTCTGCCTTTCGTAGTCTCCATGATCCTAGACACGACGATGGGCAAATGCACCTTCGCCCTCAATGCCCTTCTTCTGCTCCTTGAGATTCCTCTGTTTGGAAAGGCTTTCCGTGCGAAGCAGTTCCTCCAGCTGCCATGCGTATTCGTTTTCAGCCTCTTCATCGACCTCGGCATGTGGCTGACCCAGTCCGTCATCCCCGAAGCATGGTTCATGAAGCTTGCCATGAGCCTCATAGGCACGTTCATCATGGCCTTCGGCATCACGCTGGAGATTGCAAGCAACACCACCGTGCTCCCCGGCGAAGGCTTCGTACTCGCGCTCGCATACCGCACAAAGCTGAATTTCGGCAATCTCAAGGTGATCAACGATGTGACCCTTGTGGCCCTGGCGATTATCGTCGGCCTCCTGGTCCTGGGATCCATCGAAGGTCTCCGGGAGGGGACAATACTTTCCGCATTTCTTAACGGCGTTTTCATCCGCCACCTCAGCAGGCATCTTCGCCCCGGCATCGAACGCTGGCTGAAAAGCTGACATTTCCTCCAGCCCTGTACAATACGGGCCGGTTCCCTACCGACGAATACTCCGCCGATTCAATGACGGAAAAGGAGAAAACATGATCGTCGATTTCCGCATGCGTCCGCCCTACAAGAGCTTTCTCGGCATCAACATGTACCACCCTGTATGCAACAGCGTGCTGCCCATGAACCTCCGTGGATCCTACATCCCTTCCGCCCATGAAAAGTCTCTTGATCTTTTCTGGAAGGAAATGGATGAGGCCGGCATTTCAAAAGGTGTCATGATGGCTCGGAGCGTAGGTGCGAACGGTTCCGTTCCCAACGAGGAAATCCGCGAAATGGCCGAGCTTTTTCCTGACAGGGCCATTCCGTTCGGCGGAGTCGACGTATGCTCGGGAATAAGCGCTGCCGTAAAGGAAGTGCAGAAATGCCATGACTACGGCTTCAAGGGCATAGCTGTGGAACCCGGCTGGAACACGCCGGCCCGCATGCCCGACGATGCCTATTTCTTTCCCATCTATGCCATGTGCGAGCAGATGAACCTGCCTGTCGTGCTCACCGTAAGCCACATGCAGGGGCCGAACCTGGAATACAGCAATCCGACGCATATCCAGAACATAGCCAATGCCTTCCCCGATCTTCAGATCGTTGTGGCGCATGCCTGCTATCCCTGGATTCCCCAGATATTCAACGTCGCCCTGCTCTGCAAAAACGTCTGGCTGCTGCCCGATCTCTATATGCTCAACCCCTACACCCCCGGTCGGGAGATGTATCTCAACGGATGCCGCTGGCTCAACTGCGAACGCGTCATCTTCGGTTCCGCATATCCCTGCTACGAGCTCAAAGCCGCCGTAGACGATGTAAGGGATCTCGGATTCACGGAAGCCGAGCTTGAGAAAATCTACTGCGGCAACGCCCGCAAGCTGCTTGCAATGACGACAGGCACCGTGATCTGATATTTTCCACCGTATAAAAAAGGGGCGGCTCCTTCCGGGAGCCGCCCCTTTTGTTTCAAAACTCAATCGTTATCAGTCTTCACGACGGGAAAGACGGCTGACAACCTTGCTCAGGGCAAGAAGCGCAAGAAGGTTGGGCAGCACCATCAGGCCGTTGAACATGTCGGACATATCCCACACAAGGGAAACCTTCATCATGGAGCCGACGATGATAAGAGCCACGACGATAACAGCGTACAGGGTGACGTACTTCTTGCCGAACAGCTGCTTGACGTTCGTCTCGCCGAAGAAATACCAGCTGATGATGGTGGAGAAGGCAAAGAAGAGCAGGCACACGGCGATATAGATGCCGCCGAACGAGCTGAACACCGTGCCGAATGCGGACTGGGCAAGCGCGGTGCCGGTTTCGCCATTGTTCCATACGCCCGTGGTCACGATGACAAGCGCGGTGCAGGTAAGGACGAGGAAGGTGTCGATGAACACACCCATCATAGCCATAAGACCCTGGGCATCGGGGTCGGCGACACGGGCAAGCGCACGCGCGGGGGGCGTGGAG
>JAKSQA010000015.1 GCA_024404335.1 Mailhella sp. | reverse complement strand
ATGGAGGCGCGGTACTTCTGCGCGAACATGAAGCATATCCCCACGCTGCGGAGGAGCTCGACGCACTTCGACGGCTCCTGCTGGATGTTGATGCCCAGCGCCTCGAGGCAGTCGGCCGCGCCCGACTTGGAGGAGGCCGCGCGGTTGCCGTGCTTGGCCACCTTCACGCCCGCGGCGGAGATGATGATCGAGGCCGTCGTGGATACGTTGATGGTGCCCGAATGGTCGCCGCCCGTGCCCACGATCTCAAGCACATCCATGCCGGCCGTGTCCACGGCAAGGGCGTGGTTGCGCATGGCCGCGGCAGAGCCGTAGATCTCGGCGATGGTCTCGGCGCGCGTGCTCTTGGTGGAAAGCGCCGCGAGGTAGGCGGCGTTCTGAACGGCCGTGGTCGCGCCGTCCATGATCTCGTTCATGACCTGGTAGGCCTCGTCGTAGGTGAGGTCCTGCTTGCAGACGATCTTCTCAATCGCTTCCTTAATCATTGCAGCCATCCTTTCTGGATATGCCCGTCAGCGGGCTCTGGAACGAAAAAAGCCGCCCTCCGGAGAGGGCGGCTTCAGCTTCTTCACAATCCTTTCGGTGCATGCACCAAGACCGCATCCTCTCCTTTATGGACGGATGCGCCACCAGCCAAAGAAAACGGAAAGGGCCGATGCCGATCTGATGGTCATGATGCACTCCAAACGAAACGATGGGAAAAGCGTAGTCCCATCGCCGCGCGGTGTCGATGGGGTTTGTGCGGGGATATGCCTAGCGCGCCCTGCGGGCGATCGCCGCGACGGATTCCCGGGGACAGGCCGGCGTGGGGATGCGGCAGGCGGCATTCCGAAGGCGGGCGCCGCATGGACGGAAGGCTCCGGAATTGCGTGGCCGCCTGCCCTGCGGCTTCCCGGGGCCGGAGCCTGGATTCCCGTACCGACGGAGGATCAGCGCGCCCTGCGGGCGAGCGCCGCCTGCTCCAGCGCGTCGATGGAGGGGTAGCCGTAGGCGAGCGCCGTCTGCTCGGCGGCGAGCTGGGCAAGGCTGGTGCCGTTCTCAAGATGATTGCCGATGCACTCGAGCATGCACACGAGCGTGCGTTCCGAATACGTCTTGAGCGCGCCGGTGAGATAGGTCTGGAACGACGTCACCATGGGCGTGTCGCGGTCGCTCGTCAGCGGGCGGCCGCCGGCGCGCATGCCGGGGTACCTGCGGTCGACATCGCCTTCCCAGGTGAGCTGGATCTCCACGATCTTCGCGATCATCTCGGCCTTCTCGGGGCTCACGGGGGGCAGCTGGTCCTTGATGTTCTCGTACTCGGCGGGGAAGGTGCTCTCCATCATGTAGCCGTACTTCTCGGCAAGCGGGTTGCGGCCGTGGAGCTTGGCCTCCTGCAGGTCCATGAAGTAGCTCTCCAGCAGGGCGGCGTCCCAGCCGGCGAACTGGCAGGCGCGCATCTTCTTGAAGAAGACCGGGTCGTTCTGGCACGAGGCGCGGCCGCCGTTGTTGTTGACCTGGTCGAACATCTCCCATTCCAGATCGCAGATCGCAGCAAGGAGCTGCTCTTCAGTCATCTTCGCCATGATATCTCCTCCTCGCCCCCGCGGGGGCGGCGTGTGAACAGCGCATGCCGCACGCTACGGTCATGCTGATACGGTTGTGATATGGTCGTCACGAGGCCCCGATACGGTCAGATATAGCGGCCCGTCACGCTCTGCGCGCAGGCCGCGATCTCAGCGGGCGTGCCGGCTGCGACGACCATGCCGCCCTCGCCGCCTCCGCCCGGCCCCATGTCGATAACATAATCCGCACTGCGTATGACATCAAGGTCATGCTCCACCACCACGACGGTGGCCCCGCCGTCGAGAAGCCGGCGGAACACCCCCAGCAGCGTGCGCACGTCCAGCGGGTGCAGGCCTATGGTGGGCTCGTCGAACACATACACCGTGTCGGAGCGGCCCTTCCCCATCTCCCCGGCCAGCTTCAGGCGCTGCGCCTCGCCGCCGGAAAGCCCTGGCGTCGCCTCGCCCAGGGAAAGGTAGCCGAGCCCGAGGTCGTGCAGCGTCTGCAGCCTGCGCCGCACCACAGGCAGGCCGCCGCAGGCCTCCAGCGCCGCGTCGGCGCCCCTGGCCACGCTGGCGGGCAGGGAATACGCCGCGCCGCCGCCCGCGCCGCCGGCCCCGCATTCCCGCACGATGGCCTCAGCCGCGCGGGAATAGCGCGACCCGCCGCAGTCCGGGCAGGGGATGTCCACATCGGGCAGGAACTGCACGTCGAGGCTGACCGACCCCGTGCCGTCACAGCCGGGGCAGCGCAGGCGGCCCGTGTTGTACGAGAAGTCGCCCGCCTTCCAGCCGCCCGCCGCCGCGCCGGGCGTGCGCGCGAAGGCCCTGCGCAGCTCGTCGTGCACCTCCGCATAGGTGGCCACCGTGGAGCGCACGTTGATCCCTATGGGCGCAGCGTCGATGAGCCTCATCTGGCGGATGCCCTCCGCCTCCACGGAAAGGACGTGCGCCGGCATCGCCGCGCCGGAGGCGGCGGCCTCAAGCGCGGGCACGAGGCTCTCGAGCACCAGCGTCGTCTTGCCCGAGCCGGATACGCCCGTCACCGCCGTGAGCCGCCCCTTTGGGAATGACACGTCGAGCGGCTTCACCGTATGCACGGGCCCCGTGCGGAGCCGTATGCGCCCCTCATCGAACACGCCGCCCCGCGTGCGCTCCGCCCGAGCCGAGGCGCTGCCCGCAAGGAACGGGCCGATGAGCGATCCGGCATCGGCGGCCACATCGGCCACCGTGCCCTGCGCCAGCAGCGAGCCGCCGGCCTTCCCCGCGCCGGGGCCGAGCTCCACGATCCAGTCGGAATGCGCGAGTATCTGCGTGTCGTGGTCCACAAGCACCACGGAATTGCCGTCGGCCACAAGGTCGTCCATGACGCCCGTGAGCCCCTCGATGTTGCAGGGGTGCAGGCCGATGGAAGGCTCGTCGAGCACGTAGAGCACGCCCGTCGTCCTGTTGCGCACCGCGCGGGCCAGCTGCATGCGCTGCCGCTCGCCCGTGGAGAGCGTGGATGCCGCCCGGTCGAGCGCGAGGTAGCCCAGCCCCAGGTCGATGAGCCGCTTCGCCGTGTGCAGGAAGGATTCGGCGATGCTGCGCGCCATGGGCCGCATGGGCTCCGGCAGTGTGCCGGGCACTCCCTCCACCCAGGGGATCAGCTCGGAGAGCGTCATGCGGCAGGCCGCGTCAAGCGATATGCCCCGGAGAAGCGGCGCGCGGGCCTCGGCGGAAAGCCGGGTGCCGCCGCAGTCGGGGCACGGGCCGGTTTTGAGGAACTTCTCCACCCGCTTCATGCCCTTCTCGTCCTTCACCTTCGCAAGGGCGTTCTCCACCGTGTACACGGCGTTGTAGTAGGTGAAGTCGAGCTCGCCGGCCGTGTTCGTCTTCTCATTATGGTAGAGGATATGCTTCTTCACCGCCGGGCCGTGGAAGACCAGGTCGCGCTCCGCCGGCGTGAGCTCCCGGAAAGGCACGTCGGTGCGTATGCCCATGGCGCGGGCTATGTCCTTCATGAGCGACCACATGAGCGTCTGCCACGGCAGCACCGCCCCCGCGTCGATGGAAAGGCTCTCGTCTGGCACGAGGGCAGCCTCGTCCACGGTGCGGGCGACGCCCGTGCCCTCGCAGGTGCGGCAGGCGCCCGTGCTGTTGAAGGCCAGCGACTCCGCGCCGGGCGGCATGAACTCCGCGCCGCACACGGGGCACACCAGCGGCTTCTCGGCCGCCACGGCGAGCGTGGGCTCCAGGTAGTGCCCGCATGGGCAGCGGTGGCTGGCCAGCCGCGAATACATGAGGCGCAGGCTGTTCAGCAGCTCCGTCGCGGTGCCGAACGTGCTGCGTATGCCCGGTATGCCCGGCCGCTGGCGCAGCGCGAGCGCCGACGGCACATGGAGCACCTCGTCCACGGGCGCCTTCTCCGCCTGCGTCATGCGGCGGCGCGTGTAGGTGGAAAGAGCCTCGAGGTAGCGGCGCGAGCCCTCGGCGTACAGGATGCCCAGCGCCAGCGACGACTTGCCGGAGCCCGACACCCCCGCGATGCCCACGATGCCGTGGAGCGGAATGTCCACGTCGATGTTCCTGAGGTTGTGTACCCTCGCCCCGCGTACCCGGATGTATTCCGGAATGCGGCGTTCCATGCGGACCATGCGAGCCTCCTGCGATGCGTGGCACGGGTCTGTGCGGCGGCCGGTCATGAGCTGGCGCGCATGCAGAGACTGAGCCTGCTGCCCGCCGTTCCTCACGAACGCCGTCATGAGCGGCATGGACCGCATCCGCACCGCCGCCCCGGCCCGATGTGCCGTGAAAAGTGAAACACAGGGAAGCGCGAGGGCGCCCTCGGCCATGGAGATGCGGAAAGGCGCTTCCCGGCGTGCATGATTCCAGATTACGCGGCGGCTGTACAGAGGGAGGATCAAGGGGGGATGTGGAGGCTGCTCATGCCGTCCGATGCGATCCCCGGGCATCGGGACTCGTCGAACACCGGGCTCGGCAGACATGGCCAGGGACCCTTTCCCTGTCGAGGAAGGCCGGGGGGATGGAAGCCCGGACCACGCCGATGCGGAAAATGCGAGGAACGGCTACGGAGGCAAGGATGTGGAGGGGCGGAAGATTTCCCTTTGTAATCCGGGGCCGGCGGATATACCATGCCGGCGGCCATTCCCTCGGCACAGCCGCCGTCTCCGGGAGGCGGCATGCAGGACCGTGGCCGTCGGGAGGCCGATGATGAAGCCCGGGCCGTTGCCGCCGATTACGGTGCCAAGGCGGCAGGCAATCGTTTCGGAAGCGCCGGCGATGAGCCCATGCCGCCATCACCGGCACGACAGACAGCACTTGAAAAGGATCCCCCCATGAAGGAAATCATCGTCAAGACAACCGCGCGCGAACAGATGATCGACATCACCCGCGACGTCATCCGGGCCGTGCATGACATGGTGCAGGGGGCCGGCCGCTCCGGCGCCGTCATGCTCTACTGCCCGCACACCACATGCGGCCTTACCATCAACGAAGGCTACGACCCCGACGTCGTGCGCGACATGACGCGCTTCTTCAGCGAGCTCGCCCCCCTGCGCAACGGATGGCTGCATGCCGAGGGCAATTCCGACGCGCACATCAAAAGCTCGCTGCTCGGCTCGTCGCTGCTCATCCCCCTCGAGGAGGGAGAGGTCCGCCTCGGCACATGGCAGGCCGTCTATCTCTACGAGGGCGACGGACCCCGCACGCGCACCGTGCAGCTCCGAATCCTGGCCGACGCATAGGCCGGCACTGGTCCGGCGGCGGCGTCATGGAAGCTGCCGGTGTGACCGACGTCCTCACGAAGGCCATCGGCACCAGCAACCAGGGCATTGGTCCGGCGGTGGCGCTCCAGAGCGGCCACGGGCCACCGCTTCGTTCCGCGCAGGTGCCGTAAGCGGATAGCAGGCCATAAGCTCACAGCGCCGTCGGATAAGGAAGGCGCTCGAGTACTCGGAAGCGCCGGACGAATACAGGAATCCCCGCGCCGCTCTCTGTATTTTCTGCTTGCATCCCCATTTCAATAGGGCTATCTAAAAAAAAATTTAACCATGCAAGCAGGATTGGTGCGCCCATCGTTGAGCGCCCACCCTTTTCGGTAACAAGCGGTAACTCCGAAACAGCCAAATATTCCGGGCATATCGGACAGTAAGCAATGTTCAACTGTAGAGAGGCCTTCATGAACAAGATCCTTCTTTCCCTCGGCGTCGCCGCCCTTCTCTGCGGCGGATCCGCCATCATCGCCCCCGATTCCAACAGCGCCTCCGCGGCCGAGCAGACCCAGGCCGCCCCTGCCAAGGCCGCCAAGACCGCCGTCTACACCCTTAAGGACGGCAGCAAGGTCACTGTGGCCACCTTCGAAGACGGCAGCCTCACCGCCACCCTCGCCGACGGCACCGTGCTTGAGAACGACGAGGCCCGCAAATTCCTCCTCGAGAACGGCATCGACCTCAACGCCGCCCCCGTCGCCCTGCCCTCCAACATCCCCACGGGTTCCGCCACTTCCGACAGGGCCAGCGCCCCCGTGCTCATGTTCAGCGGCGACGCCAGCGTGGGCGTGATCTACAACGGCCAGGGCTACTCCTCCAGCGACAACGGCCCCCTGGGCGGAAAGCCCGTCAGCAGATAAGGGGCGGGTGTATCCATGAAGAACATCATGAAGGGCGCCTTCTGCGCCTGCGCGCTCGTCTCCCTCTTCGGCATGACCGGTGCGGCCTCCGCCGCCGACCAGGTCAAGGAGTCATACTACCCTTCCGTCAACGGCTCCCCCATCACGCTTTACAAGGATAACTACCTCACCCAGAAGCTGGGCGGCCGTGCGACGAACTTCGACATCTGGGTCGGCGAGTTCGCCAAGTACGACAGCAACATCTTCAACAGCAAGGGCCACAAGGAAGACGACTTCGTCTTCTCCACGGCGGCCGGCTTCAAGTTCGAAACCGAGAACACCGGCGTGTGGAAGTTCAGGATCGAGGGCCAGGGCCAGCACAACGCCTACATCGACCACACCGAGTTCAACGGCGGCGAAGGCTACCTCAAGGCCGACGGCTCCATCGACTTCTCCCCCGCGCTCACCGTGCGCGCCAAGGCGGGCTACACCTACGACTACGACACCGACGTCATCGTCAACGACCATGTGGGCATGCACCGCTACAACGCCGGCGCCGGCGTCACCCTGCGCCCTTCGCCCTTCGCCGGCATGGACATCGACTACACCTTCTCCGGCCAGAACCGCGACAAGAACCGCTACAGCTACCAGGACCTCGTGGAGAACGGCATCAACCTGCGCCCCTACTGGGAAATGACGCCCAACACCACGATCTATGCCAAGCTCGGCGCATTCCTCACGACGCACGCCAAGGACTACTATAACGACTCCATGGCGTACACCGCCGCCCTCGGCCTCTCCTGGAAGTACAAAGACACCGCCAAGGCCTTCGTCGAGGCCGGCGTGAAGTTCATGGACTTCGACGACAACGGCGCCATCGCCCGCAGGATGACGAACTCCACCGACTCCGTCACCCGCCCGACCCTCCTCCTCGGCGGCGACATGGCCCTGAACGCCGACTGGCGCGCCGGCCTGAACTTCGGCTACGCCCCCGTCGTCTCCGCCATGTCCATGATCGCCCAGATGTCCAACTATATGGACCGCTACATGACCAGCCTTTTCCTGCAGTACAGCCCCGGCGCGGGACGTCTCGCCGCGAAGCTGACCCCCTACTGGTCGCATAACGAGCCCAACGCCAACCAGTCCTACGACGAATACGGCGCCCACATCGGCATCGCCTACTCGTTCACCGAATGGTTTAACGTATCCGCCGGCTATAAGTACAGCGTGCTCGACTACTCCAGGACCGGCAGCCGCAACCGCAGCCAGCTGACCCTCGGCTTTGCCGCCACCTTCTAGGAGAACCGACATGATATCCCGTCTGAAGGGCCTTCTCGCCGCCGCATGTGCGGCACTCATGATGCTCTGCTCCGCGCAGGCCGATGCCGCTTCCTACAGCATCACCACCGGCGACCTCCTTTCCATCTACGTCTACCGTCAGGAAGACATGAATGTTAAGGTGCGCGTAGACAACTCCGGCTTCATCCGCTTCCCCATCGCGGGCCGCATCCAGGTCATCGGCAAGACCCCCAGCCAGATCGAGGGCGTCATCGCCTCGGCCCTTTCGCGCAACGGCTTCGCTTCGCCTGAGGTCGTCGTCTCCGTCGACCAGTACGCCCCCCGCAAGGTCTTCGTGCTCGGCGAGGTCAACACCGGCTCCGACTTCTCCTGCAACATCCCCGAAGGCGGCGAGATGACGGCCATGCAGGCCCTCAGCGCCGCCGGCGGCCTGGCTCCAAGCGCCGATACCACGAAGATCGTGGTGCGCCGCTTCGATGCCGCCGGCAAGGCCGTCATGCTCAAGGTGCCCGCCCGCGACATCCTCGCCGGCAAGGCCGTGGCCGACATCCAGCTCGTGCCCGGCGACACCGTCGTGGTGCCCAAGGCCCTCCCCGTCTCCGTGCTCGGAACGGTGAAGAAGCCCGGCGAGTTCTACGGAACCCCCGACCAGCCCCTCACCGTAAGCCGCGCCATCGCCCTCGCCGGCGGTGCCGAG
This sequence comes from Mailhella sp., assembly GCA_024404335.1. Lineage (GTDB taxonomy): Bacteria > Desulfobacterota > Desulfovibrionia > Desulfovibrionales > Desulfovibrionaceae > Mailhella. Next base: position 4,114 of record JAKSQA010000015.1, on the reverse strand, counting down.
CGCCCCAAGTCGCTCAGCAAGATCCGCGTGGCCCGCGGCGATAAATCCTTCCTGGTGGATATCCAGTCCCTGCTTGAGGAAGGCACGGGCGGCGGCGACATGACGCTCGAACCCGGCGACGTGGTCTACGTTCCCGAAACCCGCTGGTAGGCCCTTGTTTACCGACATACACATCCATCTGCTTCCGCAAGTCGACGACGGCTCGCAGTCTTATGACGAGACGCTGGCCATGGCCCGATGCGCGGAAGCAGACGGCGTTAAAAGAATCGTCTGCACCCCGCACATGAACGCCGACATCGACCCGCTTTCACGGCTTGATGGATTCGAGGCGCTGCGCGCATCCGTACAGGCAATGCTTGATGCGGAAGGCATCGGCGTGACGCTCGAATGCGGCGCGGAATGGATGCTTTCCGCCGACCTGATCGACGTGGTGCGCGAACGCGGCCGCCTTGCCGGGACGAAGGCCTTCCTCTTCGAGCTTTCCCCCTTCATGACGGCCGTTGCCGCCGAAGGGCTTGTGGAGGATGCCGCGGAGCTCGGCCTAAGGCCGGTGCTCGCCCACCCCGAACGGTATCCCTGGCTCAGCGCGCAGAACGCTGCGCAGCTGAAGCCCCTCGCCGACATGGGCTGCGTCTTCCAGCTCACCTCCGCGAGCCTTGCGGGGAACTTCGGCCGCGACGTACGCAGGGCCGGAGAGGCCGTGGCGCGGATGTATCCCGATTCCATCGTGCTCGCCACCGACGCCCACAACATGGACCGCAGGAAGCCCGTCCTCTCCGACGGCTACAGGGCGCTCGAAGCCCTGGAACGCGGCCTTGCCGCCCGGGCGCAGGCCCAGCTCACCAATCTGCCCAACCCCGACTGAAGGGAAATCCCATGCAAACCAAATCCGCGGCACCCGCCCCCGCCGCAGACGACGGTCTGCTGGAAATAGACCTCTCGGTCCTTCTCAAGGCCGTGCTCGTACGGTGGAAGCTCTGCGCCGCCATCGTCACGGGCATTGTGGCCCTCGCCCTCGTCTACTGCTACATGGCCACGCCGATCTACATGGCCAACTGCCGCATGCTCGTCGAACCCGGCAACCTCAAGGTCACGCAGATCACCGAGGTCTATGACGCCGAGGTCGGCCGCGACTCCCGCAGCCGCGACGCGTTCATGGCCACGCAGATCCAGCTGCTCACATCCGACAACATTCTCGCGAAGGTCTTCGAGCACTTCCGCTTCGGCGAGAAGGAAGGCTACGCATCCTCCAAGGAGCCGCTTGCCGCGCTCGCCAGGCAGATCGTCATCGCGCAGATTCCGAACACAAGCCTCCTCAACATCGGCTTCAAAGACAAGGATCCCCGCTTCTCCGCCGAGGTGACGAACTTCCTCGCCCGCACCTATATGGATCACAGCCGGCAGCGTTCCCGCGGACTCCCCGAGCGCGGCCTCGAAACGCTCCAGGACGAGCTCGTCAACATGGAGCAGCGCCGCATGGAAGCCATCCGGCGCATCAACGAATACAAGAAGCAGCACGACATCCTTTCCGTCGACGCATCGCAGAAGCTCGGCATCGCCCGCGTTTCCGAGCTCGACAGGGCAAGCGTCTCCGCACAGGCCGAGCTCGCACAGGCCCAGGCCACCGTGGAAGCCATCGCCCAGTGGCGCAAGGAGGGCAGGAGGCTCGACAGTATCCCCGAAGCCATCGCCAACCCCACGCTCACCCAGTTCAAGGTGGCGCGTCTCCAGGCCCAGGCCACGCTGCTCAAGACCCTGCAGGACTTCGGCCCCGGCCACAAGAGCGTCGAGATCCAGCGCCATGTCATCCGCGACATGGACCAGGCCATAAACAACGAGACGGAGAACAGTCTCACCTCCGCGCAGGCCGCGCTCGCCTCCGCCCGCAGCCGCGTCGCCATCATCGACGCCGAACGCACACAGGCCATCGCCGACCTCAAGAAGCTCGACCAGATCGCCGACGAGTACAAGCTCCTCGAAGACAACCTCAAGGGCGCCGAGACCTCCTACAACATGGTCCTCCAGCGCGTGAACGAACTGCAGATCTCCCGCAGCGCCGACAGCGGCGCCGGCGGCACCTTCCAGATCATCGTCCCCGCCGTGCCTCCGCAGAAGGCCGCCTTCCCCAAGAAGGCGAAGACCGTCGCCATCGCCGGTGCCGCCTCCGTGATGCTCAGCATCATGCTCTGCATCGTGCTCGAACTGCTCGACAGCACCGTCAAGCGCCGCGAGGAGATTGAGAGCATCTCCGGCGTGCCCGTCTTCGGCTTCATACCCAGGGCCAAGGAAGGCGACCGCGTCGACTACGCATCCTATGACGATCCGCAGGGTTCCGTCGCCGAATCCTTCCGCTCGCTGCGCACTTCGCTCAGCCTATCCTCCGCAGGCCGCAAGGCGAGGATACTCGCCATCACCTCGTCCGTTCCGGGCGAAGGCAAGTCCTTCACATCGCTCAACCTCGCCGTCACCTTCGCGCGTGCCGGCAAAAAGGTCGTCCTTCTCGATGCCGACCTCCGCCGCCACCGCCTGACCAAGGTGTTCGGACTCGAAGGCTCCGCCGTAGGCATCAGCAACCTGCTCGCCGGCGACATCCCGCTCTCCTGCTGGGGCGACCTCGCGGCAGCGCCTCTTCCCGACCTGAGCCTCTCCGTCCTGCCCAGCGGTCCGATTCCACCGAACCCCTCCGAACTGCTCAGCGGCGAGCTCCTCGAGCCTCTGCTGAAGGAACTGACGGACCGCTTCGACATCGTGATCATCGACGCGCCGCCCGTCCTCGCCGTCTCCGATACGAGGACGCTTGCCGCCATCCCCGAAGTCAAGTTCCTCACCGTGGTACGCATGCTCATGACCGAGAAGAAGCAGCTCGCCATGACCTTCGACGCCTTCAGCACCATCGGCGCCAAGGTCATCGGCACCGTCCTGACCAATGCCGACGTGCGGACCGAAGGATACGGCTCCTACAGCGGCCACGGTCATGGCTACAAGTACGGCTACGGCTACAGGTACGACTACGGTACCGACGAGACGAGCAGCGCGAAACGCCCCTGGTACGCAAAGCTGCTCTCCCGCCGCAGAGGCTGATGAATGATCGCCGGATAGCGATTGATGGATAGACGAAGGGCCGCCGCAGGGCGGCCCTTTTCCGTACCCCGTCGGCCTTTCCCGGCACATGCCCGCCCCATTGTACACGGCAGGCACTTCGTGTATGCTGATTCCAAAGGAAGACTCGGATGGCCCGCCATCCGGCACATCATGACGTGCGGCAGGTACCGCACCCACCCCATCCGGAACAGCTGGAGGACGGATATGTCGCAGAGCAAACGGGAAGAGATCCTCAATGCCGTCAGGACCAATGCGAAGAACCTCATGGAGCAGGCAAAGCCGGCGGCGGAAGCCGCAGCGGCATCCTGCAGGAACCTCAGGGACCGTATCGGCGAGAAGTGGGAGACCCGCGACGAGGTGATCAGCTCCGTCAGGGACAACGCGAAGGGCCTCATGGACCAGGCCCGGCCGAAGATGGAAGCCGCCGCAGCCTCCTGCAGGGATTTCAAAGACCGCGTCAGCGAAAAGCTGGATGACATGTCGACCGATGCGCGCATCAGGCAGCTTGAGCGCGACGCCGAGGAGCAGGAGCGTCTTGCCAGCCGCGCCGAGCACTTCGCCGCCCAGCTGAAGAAGATGGGCGTGAAGAAGCACCCCGGCCTTACGGAAGCCGAAGGCCTCAGAGCGGAAGCGGACCGCAAAGCTGCGATCGCCGCCGATGCCCGCGCCGCATTCGAAGCCGCCGTGGCCGCCAGGGCCCAGGCCGCCGAAGCCAGGGCAGCGGCTCCCCAGGCAGCTGCAGCACCCCTTCCGGAGCCTGAAGCCGCCCCTGCCGCCGTAGAACAGGCCGCCGCGCCGCAGGAGCCCGACGTTCAGGAAATCCCTGCCGAACCCGTTCCCTCCGCGCTTTCAAGCGGCTTCGGATCCATCTTCGACAATCCTCCCGCCGCCCCCGCACAGGATGAGACTTCACCGGCAGGCGGCGCCATCGTCGACACCATAGAAGCGTCGGAGACAGCCCGGGAAGACGCGCCCGCACAGGAAGAGACTGCCGAGGCCCTTGCCGGACAGC
>JAKSQA010000149.1 GCA_024404335.1 Mailhella sp. | reverse complement strand
TAGCCCGCTGGCGCCGCCTCCAAGCGGCCGGGCCCGCCGATATGCCTCATAATGCCCGGATTCCGCACAGGATCCGGGCATTTTTTCCGCCTTAATTACGGATAAGCGGAATCGCCACTTTTCGCATGACAAGACTCCCGAATATGCTATCCTGATGGCAAAAGTCCCGGTCCTCAGTGGCCGATGTCACCGCACAGCATCATAAGGGAACCAATCATGAGCAATGCTACCCCTGCATGGATGGCGCATATCGCAGAAGGCGCCCCCGTACACCCCGACCTTACGCCGAGGTCCCTGCAGTCCTACCTTGACGAAGCCGCCGAGAAGTACGGCGACCACACCGCCGTCATCTTCCAGAACCTCAGGCTGACCTACCGCCAGCTCAAGGACAGGGCGGAGGCCTTCGCCGCATCGCTCCGCGGCCTGGGCGTGAACCCCGGCGACCGCGTGGCCATCATGATGCCCAACATGCCCCAGACGGTCATCTCCTTCTGGGGCGCCCTCAAGGCCGGTGCCGTCGTCGTCATGACGAACCCCCTCTACATGGAGAAGGAGCTCACCCACCACTTCACCGACTCCAATCCCAAGGTCCTCATCACGATGGACCTCTTCTGGTCGAAGATCGCCCCTCTCCGTGACAAACTCAAGGTTGAGACGTACGTCGTCTCCCGCATAGCCGACGGCCTCGCCTTCCCGCTCAATCTCCTGCAGCCCCTCCAGGCCCGGAAGCAGGGTACCTGGACGAAGATAGCCTGCGGCGGCAGCGTCGTCCCGTGGAAGAAGCTGGCCGGCACATCACGCCGCTACAGCTGCACTCCCGAGGAGCCGGCGAAGGCCCTCGCGCTGCTCCAGTACACGGGCGGCACCACCGGCTTCTCCAAGGGCGCCATGCTCACCCACGCCAACCTGAGCAGCCAGATCCAGCAGCTCATGGCCATCATCCAGTGCGACGCCTCGAACTCCTCGCACATCTTCCTGAGCATCATGCCCTTCTTCCATGTCTTCGGACTTGTCGGCACCATGCTGCTCCCCACGGTCATGGCGGCGCCCACCATCCCCGTCCCGCGGTTCTCGCCCCATGAGATGCTGGAGCTGATCAAGAAGCACCGCCCGACCTTCTTCGTCGGCGCGCCTTCCATCTACATCTCCCTCATGCAGCAGAAGGACATCTCGCGGTACGACCTCACCTGCATCAAGCTCTGCATCTCCGGCTCGTCCCCCTTCCCGCAGGCCAGCATGAAGCAGTTCCAGGAACTCACCCATGCGCACATCACCGAGGGATTCGGCCTCACCGAAGCATCCCCCGTGGTTGCGGCGAACCCGCTCTACGGCCTGCAGAAGATAGGCTCCATCGGCATCCCGATCCCTGAGACGGAAGTGCGCATCATATCCCTCGATGACGGAACGACCGAGCTCGGCGACAACGAGAGCGGCGAGCTCGTCGTGCGCGGCCCGCAGGTCATGCTCGGCTACTGGAACCATCCTGAGGAGACCGCGGCCCCCGTCGTGGACGGCTGGCTCCATACGGGCGACATCGCCTACCGCGACTCCGACGGCTACTACTACATCGTCGACCGCAAGAAGGACATGGCCATCGTGGGCGGCTACAACGTCTTCCCCCGCGAGATCGACGAAGTGCTCCACGAATACCCCAAGATCAAGGAAGCCGTGTCGCTCAGCGTGCCTCACAAATTCCGCGGCGAGATCCTCAAGGCCTACATCGTGCCCAAGGACGGCGAGAAGATCTCGAAGACCGAAATCGCCGCCTTCCTCCGCTCCAAGCTCGCGGACTACAAGGTACCCAAGCTGTTCGAGTTCCGTGAAGAGCTGCCCAAGTCCCTCGTGGGCAAGGTCCTCCGCAGGGCCCTCCGTGAGGAAGAGGAAAACAGGCTTGCGGCCGGAAGCCAGGCCGACGGCGGAGCACCTTCCGCCCCCACGCCCCAGGCCCCGCAGGAAGCCCCCGGCGGCGATGCGAAATAGCCCTGTCCTCACAACGCAGAAAAGCCCCGAACGGGGCTTTTCTGCGTTGTGAGGCGCTTTCGGATAAAACGCTGCGGGGAAATGTGGGGAACTTCATGTCCGAGGGGCAAAGCCTTCCGGATAGGAAAAGCCTTCGGGAGCATCCGCCCCCAGAATGCGCCACACCTCTGAGGTTCCCTCCTTCAGCGTGGGATCTTCCACAGCACGGAAGGTAAGCAGCCATACGACATAGCCGTCCGCATCTTCCGGATGCCCTCTGCGGATAGCCCTCACGATACGGCTCACATCAAGGCAGAGGTTTCTGTTCACGGCTATGCCCTCGGCTGGCTTGCCAGGGGTAAAGCGCATTTCCGCTGCCATCGCCTTTTCGGCATGGACGACAAGCTCCGCAATACGCCGGACGGCGCCGCTGTCTTTGGAGCGCAGCTCGGCGAGGAAGGAATCAAGCTCCTTCCGCTTTGCCTCATCGGCGGCCTTATCACGGAAAAGATTGGCGAAAAATCCCATCAGTACCTCTCTTGTCTGATCCCTCTCCGGGGAGATTTATGCGGAATGCTGCAGCAAGCCTCACCCGCCGGATATCCATAGCATGAGTTTCCCAGGCCGGAAAGATACTCGCTGCCCGGAAGTCTTTCCGCACCGCCGCCATCGGCTGTGAATGGGAAACCTCCTTCCTCATTGCTTGACAGTCCCATATACGCAAGAGCATTAATTAATATATTTCGTCCCATAAATTACCGTTCACGCAGGTCTCTCATGCAGGAATCCACACCGCGCCTTTCCCAGGACATTTTCGATATTCTCTACCGCAGCGACGTAGGCATTGCCATCTGCGACGGCGACGGACGATTCGTATGGGGAAACCCCCAGTATCAGAAACTTAGCGGCATAGATATCCACACAGGTCTGGGGCAGCACATTCTCGATCTTCAGGCCGGGCATGAGATCAATGTCTACGGAGCGGAAAACATGCTTTCCGTCGTCCTCGAAAAAAAGGAGTCCCTCACTTCCATGGTGGATTTCAATACAGGCGACAAGCATGACATCATCGTCACCGCCACACCGATGTTTAATGCCGACGGCTCTCTGCGCTGGATCATGTATTCTCTCGCAGACTGCGACGGACTCATGACTCTGCAGAAAAAACTCGCCGAAATGGCCGAGCGCCTCGAAGCCGGAAGGGACCAGCTCTTCGAGCTGATGCTTGAAAACGGCGGAATCAGCAGCCAGTGCGTCATCCACGACAAGAAGATGCAGGATCTTTACGGAAAGGCCTTCCGCATCGCCAAAGTACCGGCCACCGTGCTCATCCTCGGTGAGACAGGAACGGGCAAGGACTACTTCGCACGGTTCATCCATAATTCCAGCCCACGACGAGACAAACCTTTCGTTCATGTCAACTGCAGCGCCATTCCTGAAAACCTCTTTGAAGCCGAGCTGTTCGGCTATGAGGCCGGTTCGTTCACCGGCGCATCACGGCAGGGGAAAATCGGCCTAATCGAGTATTCCTCCACAGGAACGCTCTATCTGGATG
>JAKSQA010000148.1 GCA_024404335.1 Mailhella sp. | reverse complement strand
GATTCCCGGCCCGACATGAAGATCGTCCACATCGACACGCAGCCCGCCGACGTGAACCGCGACTACCAGCCCGCTGTCGAGGTGGTGGGAGACATCACGGAGAGCATCTACGGCATCCTCCGCATGGCGCGGCGCGATGCGGAGCCCGAGGCCATGCTCGCCCTGCGCGGGGTCATGGAGCGCGACAGGCTCGAGATGGCCGACGACGGTTCCTACCCCATGAAGCCGGCCCGCATCCTCGCCGACGTGCGGAAGGGCATGGGGCGGAGCGACATCCTGCTGAGCGACGTGGGCGCCCACAAGATGTGGATAGCCCGGCACTACGACTGCTACGAGCCGAACACCTGCCTCATCTCCAACGGCTTCGCCAGCATGGGCTTCGCCGTGCCGGCGCGTTCACGGCCAAGCTGCTGAACCCCGGCAGGCGCGTGCTCGCCGTGGTCGGCGACGGCGGCTTCATGATGAACAGCCAGGAGCTCGAGACTGCCGTGCGCGAGAACGTGCCCTTCGTGACCCTTGTCTGGGAAGACGGGCACTACGGCCTCATCAAATGGAAGGAAGAGGAGCAGTTCAACGGCGAGAGCTGCTATGTGGAGTTCACGAACCCCGATTTCAAGGCCCTGGCGGAAGCCATGCACTGCAGGGGCTACCGCGTGGAGCGTGCGGAGGACCTCATACCCACGCTTGAGGAGGCCTTTGCGCAGCCCGTGCCCAGCGTGGTCGTGGTGAAGGTGGACTACGGCGAGAACATGAAGCTCTCGGAGCGCCTGGCGGAAATAGCACGGCAGTAGCGGCCAGCGATGCGGCCGCGCCGCCCTATCCCGCCGGGGGGGCGGCCCTGCCCCGCTTCGGCGGGCCTCCGAACTCAGGCTCCGTGCTTTTGGAACGCTTGGAAGTACCCGACGGATGACACTCCGTGGGGCTCGACATGATGGGCGGTGAGTTGCGCCTCAGCGCCTTCCGCGCGTTCGCCTTCGGCGGAGCGTTCCGCATGTTTGCCATGCCGCGCGAAACGGATATAATGGGGGGAGGGCATCCCCTCCCCCTGGCTTCCGGCTGCCTGCGTTTTACCTGCATGCCTGAGGGCGGCGCGGCCGTGCGGAACGTCAGCATCAGCTGCGGGGAATACGAATCCGGTACTGTCGATGCCCGCGCCATGGTGAACCGTGGCGCCTTGCCGCATAGAGGAGGTGCAGATGTTCTTTCCTGCTTCAGGCATAGAGGTGTCGCCGTTCGTGCCGCCGCTTGCGGCATTCGTCGTCGCGTTCTTCAGTTCCATGGGCGGCATATCCGGGGCCTTCCTGCTCCTTCCCTTCCAGCTGTCCGTCCTCGGCTGCTCTTCCGTCTCCGCGAGCGCGACGAACCACTGCTTCAACGTCTTCGCCTCTCCCGGAGGGGTCATCCGCTACGCCATGGAGAAGCGCATGGTATGGCCGCTCGCCCTTCTCGTGGCGGCGGGCACGCTTCCCGGCGTGTTCGCTGGGGCCATGGTGCGCGTGACCTTCCTCCCCGACCCCGGCACCTTCCGCCTGTTCGCGGGCGCGGTGCTCCTCTACATCGGCAGCCGCCTTCTTAAGGTGAAGGAGAAGCCGAAGGCGAAGGGCGCGGGGGCGTTCCAGGTGGAGGTCACGGAGAGGTCGCTCCGCCGGATCTCCTATACGTTCGAGGGGGAGACCTACACCTGCCCAGTGCCGGCCCTCCTCATGGTGAGCTTCCTCATCGGCATCGTCGGCGGCGCCTACGGCATCGGCGGCGGGGCGATCATCGGCCCGCTGCTCATCTCCTTCTTCAGGCTGCCCGTCCATACGATAGGCGGCGTGACCCTTGCGTCGACATTCCTCACCTCCGTCGCCGGCGTGGTCTTCTATTCGCTCATCGCCCCCTTCTATCCTGAACAGGCGGTATCGCCCGACTGGATGCTGGCGTTCCTGTTCGGGGCGGGCGGCTTCGCGGGAATGTACGCGGGCGCCCGGTTCCAGAAGCACATGCCCGCGGGCCTGATCCGCAGGGGCCTTTGCTTCGTCATCCTTGCGACGGCCGTGTCGTACTTCGCCGCCTTCGCGGCATCCCTGTAGGATTTCGCCGGGATTTATGCCCGGTTTTCCGCTTTCGAAGCGGAGCGTATCGGACTACTACGAGATGATACGTCTCTATCTTGGCTTCGACGTCGCCAGGGGATGACAATGCCTCCTCCAGGGCAGCTCGGATAGCTTCACCCATGCTCAAAAGGGCCTCTGCGGCTTTCCACAAAGCCATGGTTCGGCGGGCGCTGTCATGCCTGTTCCGGATGGCGTTCAGGCCGGTGCGTTGGCGCCGGCCTTTTCCGTACCGCGCTATGCTGATGACATCGATGCGAAAGGCTGTTTTCATGCCGGCCTTCATAGATAATGTCTTTGGATTCGGTCGTTTTCTGCGGCTCATGGCGTATCCTGTTCTGTATTTCAGAGTTTTTGAAGTCGGATTCAGAGGCATGTTTTCCTTGAGATTCGGAGTGAAAGATGAAATAATAAAACGTTCGCCGCTACGAACACATTGAATACCATTGATTCCTTTGTATTTTTTTCAAAGGAATATCCGAAAACCTCTAACCTGGAGATTGGCATGAAGCTCTCTCACATCGCCGCCCTCTGCGTCGCCGTCGCTCTGGGAACCGTTTTCGCCGGTTCTCCCGCCGGCGCGGCCGAATTCCCCACCAAGCCCATTAAGATGATCGTACCGTGGGGCGCCGGCGGCGGAATGGACAACATGACCCGCATTCTCGAGCCCAAGGCCACCGAAGTGCTCGGCCAGCCGTTCACCTTCGAGTACAAGCCCGGTGCATCCGGCACCATCGGCACGATGGAATGCATCAAGGCCCGCCCCGACGGGTATACGCTTTCCGTGAACAACTACCCTCTCCAGGTGACCAACATTGCCATCGGCGTAGCCCAGTACAAGCCCGACGATCTTCAGCCCGTGTGCATGGTCGCCCAGGACTGCACCGTCATCGTCGTCCGCAAGGACGCTCCCTGGAACACCCTGCAGGACCTGATCGACGATGCGAAGAAGCGCCCCGGTCAGATCAGTCTCTGCGCCCCCGACCGCTTCGGCCCCTCCCACGGCACTGCGCTTCTTCTCGAGCGTGAGACCGGCACGAAGTTCAACATCGTCTGCATGGCCACGGGCGGCAGCAAGGGCGTCGCGGCCCTCCTCGGCGGCCAGGTGGATGCCATCACCGGCACCCTTTCCACCGTCATGGCCATGGGTGAAGATTGTAAGGCGCTCGCCGTCTGCAACGACAAGCGCATTCCCCAGTTCAAAGACACCCCCACGACCGTCGAGCTCGGCATTCCCAATGTCTACGGCTTCGTAGGCCGTATCTACTGGGCTCCCAAGAAGACGCCTGAAAAGGTCATCAACAAGATCGCCGACGCCTTCAAGGCCGCTACCGATGTCCAGGAGAACCGTGACCGTCTGCTGGCCGCCGGCATGGAGACCATCTACCTGAACCATGCCGACACTCTGAAGAAGATGGATGA
>JAKSQA010000147.1 GCA_024404335.1 Mailhella sp. | reverse complement strand
ACATCCGCATCGCGCCCACGTACCCCACGCTGGAGGACCTGGGCAAGGCTCTTGAGGTCTTCGTGGTGTGCGTGAAGCTCGCCACCGTGAACAAGCTGCTTGAAGACATGGTGGGCGGCGCCTTCTTCTGCCAGCCCGAAGCCTAGGAGCGCCGTCATGGGAACCCGCATGGAACCCCAGCTTGCCGCGCTCCTCGCGCTGTTCGCCGTGCTTTCCGCCGGATGCCTGTGGTTCATGGGCTGGTACGGCATCATACCCATGTGCATCATGTTCGAGGGCATCGACTGGCTGAGCCGCCGCCAGGGCTGGCAGGGCCTGCGCAGCATCCTCGCAAGGCCGGAGCCCCCGAAGGGCGCGAAGCCTGCGGAAGCGAAGGCCGGGGAGTGTGTTAAGCCTGCGGCGGAAGACGCGGGAGCGAGGCCTGCGGAAGCGGGTGCGCGTGCTGCGGCGGAAGCAAAGGCCGGGGAGGGCGCAGAGCCTGCGTCGGCCGTATCGGAGACGAAGACCGCGGCGGAAGCGAAGGCCGGCCCGGAAGCATAGGGCCGGATGCCTTTGCCCGACGCATCCGTCTGCTTCGCCGTATAGTCATCGTTTGACCGGAAAGCCCGGCATAAGAAGAAAGGGCGGGAATGCTGTGGATCAGCATCCTGCCCCGGTTCCCGTGGAAAGAGTTTCTTTCTGCTCATGGCCTCCAGGATGGCTGCAGTCCCCTGGAGGCCGGATTTTTATCGGATAGTCCGTGCCGGAAGCTAGAACTTCACCAGCTCGCTTTCGATGACGCGGGCACGCCGGCCGCTCCGCCCGTGGCGGCGCCCGAGCTCTCCGGCCATGTCTTCGGACCGGCCGCGCACGATGTGCCACAGGCCGTTCGCGTGCATGACGACGACGCGGTCGTCCTCAAAGGCGTAGCAGCGTACGGCGTGCGCCTTCCGGCCCAGGATGTGGTGCACGAAGTCGGTGAGCATCGCGTCTTCCGAAGCGGGAGCATACTTTCTGGAAAAAAACGCATTAATCTGCCCTTCGGTGCTGCGGTGCCGTGCGGGAAGCGACAGGTCGCCCCAGATGAGGCGCATCTCGTCATCGAAGCGGAAGGTGACGTCGACGGTGTGCGGGTACGAGAGCAGGTGCACCTTGAGCGATCCTTCGCCCACGGCGATGCTCCTCCCCGGGAAGGCGCGGATGATGTCGCGCATGGGCGTGCCCCACGGGAAGCCGCAGAAGGAGCCGTTCTCGTACAGGGCGATGGAGATGTCGCCGCTGCCGGCCATGGTGAAGAGGTCGCGGCAGCGCGACTTCGACTCGTAGGCCTGCCTGTCGATATAGCGTATGGTCATGCGGGGGCCTTCCGGCGTGCGCCTGGAGCGGCAGTACAGGTACCTGTCGTCGGCGATGAAGGCGCCCGTGTTGCCATGGGGCTCGGCCGGCGCGTCGAAGAGCATGTTGTCATGCTTGGCGATGCGCGTGTACTTCTCGCAGAAGTGCTCGAAGAGCCTGTTCTCCACCTCGGCATCGCTGAACGATGTCTCCACGCAGGAAAGGTAGGCGGGGCGCTCCTCGAAGGTGAAGGCCTCCGCACCGCCCATGCAGCGGCGCACGATGGGGGAGGTGATGCCCATGCAGTCGGCGAGCCTGCGGAGCGGCTCCTCGTCGGCCGATGTGAAGAGGTAGGAATCCATGATGAGCGATATCTCGGCGGGGGGCTCGAAGAGCTGCGCCGGGACGGTGAGCTCGTCGAGCCGGCCGGGGCGGGGCAGGGCGCCCGTGCGCCTGACGGCCTCGTCCTTCGGCATGCCGAGTGAGACGGGCAGGCCGAGCACCGTGGAGGGCCCGTGCTCGAATCCCTCGGGGGCGGCGGCGTACTGGCGGCGCTGCTTGGCGAAGAAGCTGCGTATGGTGTCGATGCGCTCGTCGGTGGCCATGGTGTAGGCCGACGCCGCGGCATATCCCCGGCTCATGTAGCGGCGCGCGGCCTTCCTGCGGCCGTGGCGGAGCCAGTCGTGCTGGGAATGAAGAAGCTCCCGCAGCTGCGAGCCCGAAAGCTCCCTGTTGAGGGCGGCCCATACGCTGCCGAGCTCGCAGTCGGCATTGCGCATGGCCGGCGAGAAGGTGAGCAGCTCCGCATACTCGCCATCGTGCGAGGCGGCATGTATTCCACGCTTTGCGGAAAGGAAATCGGCGATATGGGCGATGAGTCGTATCATGGGGCCTCCGGTATCGCTACCGTTCTCACGGAAGGCGCCCGACCGCCAGAGATGTGCCGATTGTGGCACGTTGGGTGGGTGCTGTGTGCAGTAGCGATACGGAGTGTGCGGCGGGATCCTGTTCCGCCTGTGGCACTGCCCGGCCCGTATCTACGCCGGCGGAATGTCTCCGGGGGTATATCTGTTTTTCGTCAGGATTCGATTTTCCGGGGCGGATGCGTGCCGGGTCCGCACGCCAAGGCCGGCCTTTTCCGCAAAAGAGGGTCGCAGGTATGGAAAAAGGCCGCTGTTCCGATGGGCCGAAAAAAGGCGGCTCCAGGAGCCGCCCAGCGTGGTGTGGTGTTACTTGATCCAGCCGTGCCGCCATGCGAAATAGACGCATCCGGCAAGGATTGCCATGGAAATGCCGATGAAATCAGCTGCGCCCATTTTTCCCTCCTGTGAGTCCGCTGAATATTCCACCCCGGAAGAACAGACGGAAAACAGCATTTTCTCAAAAAGGCGGCTCCGTAGAAGCGCCCTGTGATGTGTGGTGGGAGTTACTTGATCCAGCCTCGCTTGCCGGCTATGAACACGACGACTGCTAGAACAGTCATGAAGATTCCGATGAAATGCACCGCGTTCATTTTCCACCTCCGAACAGGCCGTTGAGAATGCCGCCTGCAATGATAAGCCAGGCTCCGTAGAATGCCGCTATGGACTGGTCATGCTCTGCTATGACAGCCCCTGCAAACAGCGTCACTCCCGTAGCTTGAAAAGTCGTGATCCAGTATTTCATTTGCTCACCTGTACGAAAAATACGCCGTTACCCAGCCCGGGGCAAGTGTTATTTCAGACTCCATCCGGCATCATATCCGCTTCGGCCCTCCGTCGGTGGAGCCGGGAACCGGCCGCTGGCCGCTCCCATCCCCGAGGCGAAAGGAAGGGCCGGCATGCCGCATTTGCCATGTCGTGTTCAGCCGTGCTATACAGAGCCGCGTTTAGGAAGGCGCTGAAAAAAAGCGCTTTCCGGCGGCCATGCGGGCAGTCGAGCTGATCCGGTTTCGAACACATCAGCGGTTCCCCGGCCATGCGCATACAGGAAAATCTATTTGTTTTACAGGAGATTATGCTATGGAATCTCGTTCCATCAAGAACGGCGACCAGGTGGCGGTGCATTACACGGGAACCTTTGCCGACGGCACGGAGTTCGACAGCTCCCGCGGCCGCGGCCCCCTCACCTTCAAGGTCGGCGCCCATCAGGTGGTGCCCGGCTTCGAGAAGGCCTTGCTCGGCCATGTGGTCGGCGACAAGTATTCCGTCACCATCCCCGCGGCGG
>JAKSQA010000146.1 GCA_024404335.1 Mailhella sp. | reverse complement strand
GCAGGCCGCCTCGCCCGCCACCCTGCTCATCGCCGCAGACGAGGAAGGCGGCGCCGTGCAGCGTCTCAAGCCCGCGAAGGGCTTCTTCAGCCTCCCTTCACACGAGAGCCTTGCCGCACGCGGCCCCGAGGCCGTACGCCGTGCCGCGCGGCAGGCCGGCATGGAGCTTGCGGAATGCGGCATCAACGTGGACCTCGCCCCCGTGGCGGATGTGAGGCGCAGCATGAAGAGCCCGGGCCTCGGCGACAAGGGGCGGCTCTTCGGCAGCGATCCGGCCGCGGTATCCGCCCTGGATGCGGCCTTCTCCGCAGGCCTCCGCGATGCGGGCGTCATCCCCGCGCTCAAGCACTTCCCCGGGCTCGGCAGCGCCGACCTCGATTCGCACAGGGCGCTCCCCGACGTGACGGCCACATGGAGCGAAGTGGAGCTCCGCCCCTATGCCGACGCCTTCCGCTCCGGCTGGCGGGGCATGGTCCTCGCGGCCCATGTGCTCAACAGGCGCCTCGACCCCGATGCCCCGGCATCGCTTTCCCGCCCGGTGATCACCGGCCTGCTGCGCGGGCGCCTCGGCTGGAACGGCGTGGTCATAAGCGACGACCTGCAGATGGGCGCCGTAGACGGGCGGACGCTCGACGATGTGGTGGAGCAGGCGATCGCCGCAGGCACCGACATCCTCCTCTTCGGCAACAACATACGCTTCGAGCCCGGCCTGCACGACAGGGTCTTCCGCATCATCATGCGCCTCGTCCGCGAAGGCCGCGTGACGCCCGAGCGTCTGCGGGAATCATGGAACCGCATCGAGTCCATGAAGCGGGCCTGCCTCACGCTCCGATAAATACCTTCAGCAGCAGGTACCAGCCCACGGATACGGCGGCGAACATGCCCGCCATGGGCAGGGAGCGGAAGATGACGTCGCCCAGGTTCACCTTGAAGAACTCGCTCGCCACTACAAGGCATATATGCGTGGGCGAGACCTGGCTCGCGGCATGGGCCATGCAGAGCAGGAGCACCACGAGCGGCATGTCGGGCCCGGAGGCGAAGGCGAGCGGAGCGCCCAGCGCGACGATGCCCGAGGCCCCCGTCACGATGCCGCCCAGGAAGAACAGCAGCGCGAAGAACATCCAGTCCGGCAGCGGAAACGACGCGAGAAGCCCGGGGATTCCGGCGAGTATCCCGCTCATGGCCAGCACATCGCGCATGACAAGCACCAGGAAGGTGTTGAGCAGCAGGCGCGTCTCCCATGCCGGCACGACGAGCCCCGCCGCCTCGCGCGGGCTGAAGCGGTAGACGGCCAGCCCCAGGGCGATGACCACGGCGAGCGCTGGCACCAGCTGGATGCCGAATGCGAGGATGAGGAACATCAGCAGCATCAGCGTCCAGAGATGCGAGAAAAGCCGCACGGCATGCCCGCGCATGCCCTGCCCCTCCCCATACGATGCGCCGCTCGAGCGCGGCACCCGGAGCAGCAGCGGCAGGCCGATGAGCGCCAGAGCCAGCATGGGCACGGCCATGGCCGGAAGGAAGCCGCGCAGCGGCACGCCGGAGATGGATATCATGAGAAGCACGCCCGTGTAGGTGGGCAGCGTGCTCTCGGGGATATGGCGGTACCAGCTTGTCACCACGGCCTGCTCCACACGCGTGAGGCCGCCCTCCGTGGCCTCCCTCACGATGTCGGCGCAGAGCAGCATGGCGGCCGCCGAGGGCAGAAGCCCGATGAAGACGGGTGCCACCGCCGCATTGACGCGCCTGCTGTGGAACATCCCCTCAAGGTCGAGCCCCGCCGCCTTTATCTGACCCCGCCGCTCAGGCATCCGCTGCAGATAGGTGATGAGATACAGGGATACGAGCGGGGAAAGCGTCTTCCACTCCATAAGTATGCCTGCGGCGGCGCGCAGCACCTCAAGGGGGGATATCCTCCAGCAGACGCAGGCCGCGGCAAGCCCGCCCAGGATCGCGACGCTGAGCGGCCTGTGCAGGCGGAGCAGGATGATGATGACCAGGAAGACGAAAGCCAGGGAGAGGAATTCCATTGCCGACCTCGCAGGGGTTGCGGATGCCTCGCGGGACGGCCCCGCGCGCGGACACGTCGGAGATATACCTTTACGCCCCGGATGTCACATGGCGGAACGGGCTTGTGAAGAGCTGCGCACTAGTTAACAATCTTTTTCACAACGTTTCCCGCAGATTTTCCGGCGTATGCCCGGACTATCTCATACTGCAAAACATATAATGCTTTCAGCTAGATGAATATCCACACATACGAACAGCGGCGTATGCCGGCATGATTAAAGTGTTGCAAATCCACCGATATGCGCATACAACGTGAAAACCGACACAATCCATGAAGGCCGCACATACTCCGGCCTCAAAAAGGAACCCCGCATGAAATACGACGTCCTCTTCCATATCGACGAAGACAACATGGGCACCTTCGAAACCGCCCTCTTCCAGGCCGCCAACTTCCGCAAGGAAGCCCTCATCAAGAAGCGCAAGCTCTCCCCCATCGACATCGCCGTCAACGCCGGCATGCCCAACCTCGAGAAGGAAGACGGCTTCCGCATCGTCCTCGTGGCCAACGGCAGCGCCGCGCAGCTTCTGGCGAAGAGCAACGAAAAGTGCCTCGAACTGGCCGAGGAAGCCCGTGCCCACGGCCTGGAGTTCCATGCCGGCTCCTATGCCATGGAGCAGCATGGACTCAGGAAGGAAGACCTCTGGCCCTTCGTCGAAGTCGTGCCTTCCGCCACCCTCGACATCGTCATGCTCCAGCACGAGGGCTTCGCCTATATCAAGCCGTAGTACGGCACGCGGCCTGCCGATCCTGTCCGGCAGCCGTTCCGGCGCGGGCCGAGTACGCGGCCCTGCGCCGGGCGCATCACGAAGAAGAGGACGCCCCGGGGCGTCCTCTTCTCTGTTTAAGCGCATCGGCACGGCGTCAGGCCGTTTCTGCGGAATTTGGAATTATTTTTCACAAAAGCCCTATTTTAAACTTGACAGCGGCACGGATTGAGTGCTCAATCAGTGCCGCTTTTGCTTGGCAGTCCTTTCTAAGTGTCGTCAACCGCTGCGAAAGAACAACCTCCTCCGTCAAGCGAATCAGGGGTCCGCGATACTCCGCCATGGAAGCGAAGAGCCATGTCGGTTTTCCGGGCCCTTTTTTCATGACAATATGCGGTGCTTGTACCATCACTTTCGGAATGTGTAAAGGTTAAATCCTTTTCACAAGCACATCATGACGCATTTTCCCTCTTTGCACATCCTGCCGCCGGGGCGTATCCTTCGCTCCGCCGCCCTCACGGCCGCAGGAGAACACTATGCAACAGAGCCCGATCTCCCCAGACATGCGCGCGCGTACTCTCGCGCTTCTCTATGTCGTTTCCTTCGTCGCCGGCATCGGCAATCCGATGGCCCTGCCGTGCTTCCCCCATATCATGAGGGAATTCTGCCTCTCAGCCCTTGAGCTCGGAATGATGATCACGGTCTTCGCAGTGCCCGCCCTTTTCGCCGTTCCGCTCTCAGGGCTCATAAGCGACCGCATCGGG
>JAKSQA010000145.1 GCA_024404335.1 Mailhella sp. | reverse complement strand
GGGAGACTGATGCGATGGGGCGCCGCTGCGGGGCGGCGGCCGCATGGGAGACACGGGGCGCCCGGATGTTTCCGCGGCGCCGCCGAATGGAGGCAGAGGCCTCTTAGGAGAATTGAATGAAGAAACTGATGCTCGGCAACGAGGCCGTAGCTCGGGGGCTCTGGGAGGCGGGGTGCCGCTTCGTTTCGAGCTATCCGGGCACGCCCAGCACGGAGATTACCGAATTTGCCGCTCTGTACCCCGAGATCCATGCGGAATGGGCTCCTAACGAGAAGGTCGCGGCAGAGGGCGCCTTCGGCGCTTCGCTTGCCGGAAAGCGCAGCTTCTGCGGCATGAAGCATGTGGGCCTCAATGTCGCCGCCGACCTGCTCAACACCGTGTCGTACACGGGCGTGAACGCGGGCATGATCATCGGCGTCGCAGACGATGCCGGCATGCACAGCTCGCAGAACGAGCAGGATTCCCGCCATTACGCCATCATGGCCAAGGTGCCGATGCTGGAGCCCTCCGATTCCGCCGAGGCGCTCGCCTTCACGAAGTACGCATTCGAGCTGTCTGAGGAATACGATACGCCCGTGCTGCTCAAGATGTGCACGCGCATCGCCCACGCGCAGAACCAGGTCGAGCTCGGCGAAAGGGCGGAGGGCCCCGAGCGCCCCTATGTGACGAATCCGGCCAAGTACACCATGATGCCCGCCAAGGCCCGGCCCAGGCACCCTGTTGTCGAGGCCAGGTACCTGCGCCTTGTCGAGCTTGCGGAAGGCACGCCCCTCAACCGCATCGAAGACGGGGCCGACCGCTCCATGGGCTTCATCACGTCCTCCACCAGCTACCAGTATGTCAAGGAAGTCTTCGGCGACAGGCACCCCGTGCTGAAGCTCGGGCTTGTGAACCCGCTGCCCGTGGAGAAGCTGCGCGCCTTCGCCGCATCCGTCGATCGGGTCGTGGTCGTCGAGGAGCTTGACGGCATCATCGAAAGGCACTGCCGGGCCCTCGGCATTCCGGCCGTCGGCAAGGAGCTCTTCGGAAACATCGGCGAGCTCAGCCAGAACATCGTGGCGGAGAAGCTCGGCGCCGCCCCCCACAAGGGCGTGAAGCTCGATGTGTCGGTGCCGCCCAGGCCGCCCGTCATGTGCGCCGGCTGCCCGCACCGCGGTCTTTTCTACACGCTTAAACGGAACAAGCTCACCGCGCTGAGCGATATCGGCTGCTACACGCTGGGCGCCGTCCCTCCGCTTTCCGCCTCCGATACCTGCATCGACATGGGCTTCGGCGTGTCGGGCCTGCACGGCTTCAACAAGGTCGACCCCGCGAATGCGAAGAAGACCGTGGGCGTCGTGGGCGATTCCACGTTCATCCATTCCGGCATCACCGGGCTTGTCAATATCGTCTATAACGATTCGCCCGGCACGGTCGTCATCCTCGACAACTCCATCACGGGCATGACCGGCCATCAGCAGAACCCGACCACGGGATTCAACCTCAAGGGCGACCCCTGTGCGAGCATCGACCTGGAGACGCTGTGCCGCGCCGTAGGCGTGAAGCGCGTGCGTGTGGTCGATCCCTATGACCTTGAGGCCTGCGACCGGGCCGTGAAGGAAGAGGTCGCCGCCGACGAGCCTTCCGTCATCATCTCCCGCAGGCCATGCGCCCTTCTTAAGAACGTGAAGCATGCCGGGCCCATCACCGCCGATGCGGAGAAGTGCGTCGGCTGCCGCTCGTGCATGCAGATAGGCTGCCCGGCCATAAGCATCGTCGACAGGAAGGCCGTTGTGGATGCGACGCTGTGCACCGGATGCGGCGTGTGCGGGCAGCTGTGCAGGTTCGGAGCTCTCGGCAAAAAGGCGGAGGTGTAGGCAATGCGTACCAGCAATATCATGATTGTCGGAGTCGGAGGCCAGGGAACGCTGCTTGCCAGCCGCATCCTCGGCCGCATGCTGCTCGGGCACGGCTATGACGTCAAAGTCAGCGAGGTCCACGGCATGAGCCAGCGCGGCGGAAGCGTCGTCACCTATGTCCGATACGGCGACAGGGTCTACTCTCCCATCATCGACAAGGGCGAGGCCGACATCATACTCTCGTTTGAGATCCTCGAGGCCGCCCGCTGGGCGGAATTCCTGCGCCCCGGCGGCGCCGTCATATCCAACAGCCAGCAGATCAATCCCATGCCCGTCGTCATGGGCGCTGCGGAATATCCGCAGGGACTTGAGGATACGATGCGTGCCGCAGGCATGGAGCTCGACATGGTCGACGCGCTCGGGCTTGCCCTGCGTGCGGGAACGGCCAAGGCCGTCAACCTCGTGCTTCTCGGCAGGCTTTCCCTCCGCTTCGATTTCCCCGAAGAGGACTGGATGGAAGTGATAGGGGAGACCGTCCCCCCGAAATTCCTTGAAATTAACAGGCAGGCCTTCTCCCTCGGCCGCCACGCAAACTAGGAGCAGACATGCAGAAGCGTTACTTTCAGAAGGAAATCGAATGCGCCTCGCCGGAGCAGATCCGCGCATGGCAGGATGAGCGTCTTGTCAAGCAGGTGAAGCACGTCTGGGAGAATGTTCCCTATTACCGTGCGAAGATGGAAGAGAAGGGCGTCACCCCCGATGACATCAAGAGCGTCGACGACCTCCACAAGCTCCCCTTCCTCACCAAGGCCGACCTCCGTGACGCCTATCCCTACGGCCTGCTTGCCGTGCCGCTCAAGGACTGCGTGCGCATCCAGTCCACCTCCGGCACCACCGGCCGCCGCGTCGTCGCCTTCTACACCCAGGCCGACGTCGACCTGTGGGACGAATGCTGCGCCCGCGCCATCGTCGCCGCCGGCGGCACGAATGAGGATGTCTGCCACGTCTCCTACGGCTACGGCCTCTTCACCGGCGGCCCCGGCCTCAACGGCGGCAGCCACAAGGTCGGCTGCCTCACCCTGCCCATGTCCTCCGGCAACACCGACCGCCAGCTCCAGTTCATGGTCGACCTGCAGTCCACCATCATCTGCTGCACTCCCTCCTACGCCGCATACCTTGCCGAAAGCATCCATGAGCGCGGCCTCCGCGACCAGATCAAGCTGAAGGCCGGCATCTTCGGCGCCGAGGCCTGGAGCGAGGAGATGCGCCGCGACATCGAGCAGAAGCTCGGCATCAAGGCCTATGACATCTACGGCCTGACCGAGATCTCCGGCCCCGGCGTCTCCTTCGAATGCGAAGACCAGAAGGGCATGCACATCAACGAAGACCACTTCATCGCCGAGATCATCGATCCCGATACCGGCGAAGTGCTCCCCGACGGCACGCAGGGCGAGCTCGTCTTCACCTCCATCACCAAGCAGGCCTTCCCGCTGCTCCGCTACCGCACGCGTGACATCTGCGTGCTCAAGCGCGGCACCTGCCCCTGCGGCCGTACCCATGTCCGCATGTGCAAGCCCCGCGGCCGCAGCGACGACATGCTCATCATCAAGGGCGTCAACGTCTTCCCGTCTCAGATCGAGGCCGTGCTCAT
This sequence comes from Mailhella sp., assembly GCA_024404335.1. Classification (GTDB taxonomy): domain Bacteria; phylum Desulfobacterota; class Desulfovibrionia; order Desulfovibrionales; family Desulfovibrionaceae; genus Mailhella. Next base: position 56 of record JAKSQA010000145.1, on the reverse strand, counting down.
CGCCCAGGGCTATCCGCCGAACTACCAGATCATCGTCGACCGCGTGAACAACAGCG
>JAKSQA010000144.1 GCA_024404335.1 Mailhella sp. | reverse complement strand
ATCTCCTCCGACGGCACGCCGCTTCGCCTGCGAGCTTATCCGCATGGCTCTTGAAGAGGACGGTCCGGACCTCACCAGCCTGGGGATTTTCCCCTGGGATGAGAAGGCTTCCGCACGGATTGTCGCAAAGCAGCGCACCGTCGTCATAGGGCTTCCTCTGGTAAGCCTCGTGCTTTCCATCGTCGGCATGCCTGCGGATTCCTGGAGCGCCGAGGTCGCTGAGGGAAGCGTAGTCGAGCCCGGAACCGTCGTCGCGCGCTTCCATGGATATACGATCCAGCTCCTGAAAGCCGAGCGGATCATTCTCAATCTCATGACCCATCTCTCCGGCGTAGGGAATCTGACCCGGGAATATCTTGAACAGCTTGAGGGGACCGGAGTGAGGCTGCTGGACACGCGCAAGACGCTCCCCGGCCACAGATACCTTGAGAAATATGCGGTACGCACTGCCGGCGGTGTGAACCACCGCATGAATCTGACCGATATGCTCATGCTTAAGGACAACCATATAGATGCTGCCGGGTCCATGACGAAGGCAGTCGCCGCCGTGCGTGCCAGATATGCCGACTGTCCTCCCATCGAGATAGAATGCCGCAACGAGGCGGAGGTGCGCGAGGCCGTCTCCTGCCGGGTCCAGCGCATAATGCTTGATAATATGGATGCGGCGCAGCTGGCATCCGTTCTGCCGCTTATTCCCCGCGACATCGAGGCCGAGATAAGCGGCGGCGTCACTTTGGAAACCATCCGTTCCCTTGCGCTTGCAAGCACGGAACGTCCGGCCGACTTTATTTCCGTCGGGCGCATCACCCATTCCGCTCCCTCTGCCGACTTCAGCATGAAGATGGACAGGGAAGCCTGAAATTTCGAAAATATCGTCTGCCAATAGGAGACAAGCATGGATAACTGCGCTGCACAGGGCGGAGTGGCCGCACGCATTGAGGCACTGAGACAGAAGTATGGAAAGGACCTTGCCATACTCGCCCATCACTACCAGGGCGATGATGTCGTGGCCCATGTTGATTTCACAGGCGATTCCCTCGAACTCGCCCGCAAGATTCCGGAAATAGATGCGAAGTACATCGTTTTCTGCGGAGTGTTCTTCATGGCGGAATCTGCGGCGCTGCTCGCCCGCTCAGGCCAGAAGGTGTTTCTTCCGGCAATGGATGCCGACTGCACCATGGCCCGCATGGCCACCGCAGCCGACGTGGAAAGCGTGATAACCAGACTGCAGGCCGAGGGCAGGAAGGTCATGCCCCTTGCCTACGTCAACTCCTCCCTTGAGGTGAAGGCGGTCGTGGGGCGCTTCGGCGGATCGGTGTGCACGTCATCCAACGCGGCACGCATGATGCGGTGGGCCCTTGAGAACGGCGATGTGGTTCTTTTCCTTCCGGACAGGAACCTCGGCAGGAACATCTGCCGCAGTTTCGGCATGGCCGATGAGGAGATGCACGACCTGCAGCGCGGATTCAAGTCAATCGGCAGTGAGGAGGCAAACCGCGCGAAGGTGCTCTTCTGGCCCGGCTGCTGCCCGACCCATGCTGAACTGATGAAGACCTCCATGGTCGATGATTTCCATGCCGCCTTCCCGGGATGCAGGGTCCTGGTGCACCCCGAGTGCAGCCCCGCAGTCGTGGAAAGGGCCGATGGATGGGGATCCACCGCGTTCCTCATCAACGAGGCCGTTAAGGCCGCCGAGGAAGGCCGGGAAAAGGCCATGTGCATCGGAACGGAATTCCATCTCGTGCACCGCCTTATGGACAGGCTTGCAGGAAAGATCAACATCATCCCCCTTGCGCAGGCCGTATGCCGCAACATGACGAAGGTAACGGCGGAAAACCTGTTGGAAACCTTAGAGAAAATGGAAAACGGCATGCAGGATGTGACCGTGCCGGAAGAACTCAAGGCTCCTGCGAAGGAAAGCCTTGTCAGGATGCTGGACGTCTGCCGGAAGTAGCTTCCGACGGCAGAAATGATATTGGAAAAGACAATGGATCAGCTGCGTTTCGTATCACAGGTTCTGGTTATCGGATCCGGCATAGCCGGCTGTTCGTGTGCCCTCACGCTTGCGGAGGCAGGCTGCGAAGTCCACCTGCTCGTTCCTACCGAAGGCCTGGACGGCGGCAACACCGAGATGGCTCAGGGCGGCATCGTGTATTCCGCCGACCCCGATGACCAGAAGTCTCTGCAGAAGGACATGTACGTTGCCGGGCACGACCTTAATTCCGATGAGGCGGTGAAGTTCCTCGCCGAAGAGAGCGGCGCGGTCGTGAAGAGGCTTCTCATCGAGCAGCTCGGCGTTCCCTTCGACCTCAATGCGGACGGGGGGCTCGACATGACGCTCGAGGGAGGCCACGCCGTGCCCCGCATCCTGCACTGCGCGGACTATACCGGGCGTTCGATCATTGAGCACCTGCACCAGGCGGTTTCGAAGCACCCGGGAATAACCATCCTTCCGCGTCGTTCGGCTGTGGACCTTGTGACGACCGAACATCATGCGCAGTCGAAGAGCTATCGCTACAGCCTTAAGAACAACTGCCTTGGCGCATACGCCTACAACGACGAGAAGGGCTGTGTAGAGCTCGACATTCCCCGAATGACGGAAAAGGACACGGGCGGGGTGGGGCAGGTCTTCCTGTATTCCACGAACAACCCTCGTGCCACCGGTTCGGGCATCAGCATGGCACACCGCGCCGGCGCGCGCCTGGCGAACATGGAGTACATGCAGTTCCATCCCACAGGGCTCTTCAACCACCAGCAGCAGATCCCGCTTCTTACCGAGGCCCTGCGTGGCGAGGGGGCGCAGGTCATTGACGAAAAGGGCGAACGCTTCGTCTTCCGCTACGACAAGCGAGGCGAGCTTGCGCCGCGCGACGTCGTTTCCCAGGCCATTGTGACGGAGATGCTCTCCACCGGGAAGGACCACATGTACCTCGACTGCTCCACTCTTGACTGCAGCGATGTGCCCGCACGGTTCCCCACGGTGTTCGAGAGCTGCCGCAAGATAGGCATCGACATGCGCACGCAGCCTCTGCCCATCGTGCCCGTGGCGCACTACTTCTGCGGCGGCATACTTGTCGACCTCCACGGGCGGACCACTCTCGACAGGCTGTATGCCGTGGGCGAATGCAGCTGCACAGGCATCCATGGGGCGAACCGCCTGGCAAGCACTTCGCTTCTCGAGGCGCTGCTGTGGGGCGTTTCCGCCGCGGAGAACATTGCCGAACGCCTTAAGACGGCAAAGCGCGATGAATGCGTGTTTGCGGAGATCCGCGACTGGAAGGAGCCCGGCACCGAGCATAACGATGATCCTGCCCTTATCGCGCAGGACTGGGCGACCATACGCAATACGATGTGGAACTACGTGGGCATCGTGCGTACCGAGGCAAGGCTCCGCAGGGCTTTTGCCGACCTGCGGGACCTTTCCAGCCACCTGCATGACTTCTACAAGCATACGCCGCTTTCCCAGCCGCTTGTGCATCTCTGCCACGGCTGCCAGACGGCCTACCTCATCACTCAGGCGGCTCTGCGCAACAAGTAAGCGGACCGCCGTTTTCCAGCGCAGCGATAC
>JAKSQA010000143.1 GCA_024404335.1 Mailhella sp. | reverse complement strand
TCAGGGCATCATCACGAACCCTCTCTATCAGAACTTCTGTGCGGCCACCGGATTCGCTTCGCGAGCCCCCAGGACCCTGGACGAGGAAGTCGCCATGCTGAAAGAGCTCGGCGTCGTGCACGCCGTCGTGACGGGCCGAGACATCGGCTCGAGCGTGAAGACGGTTTCCACCAACCCCGGCATGCTTGACGCCATCCAGAAATACCCCAGTTTCTTCACGGGGTTCTACGGCATCGACCCGCTGCTCCGCATGGAGTCCATCAGGGCATTCCGCCGTTCGATCCGCGAATCCGGCGTACGGGGCGCCTCCATCGATCCCGCGATGTCGGGCGTCGCCGTAGACGACCGCCTGTACTATCCCATCTACTCCGTATGCTGCGAGGAAGGCATCCCCGTCGCCATCACCACCGGATGCTCCTGCGGCATGCCCAACGTGCTTCTTCAGCACCATGCCCCCTGGCTCATCGACAGGGTGGCCTCGGATTTCCCGGAGATGCCGATCATCGTAAGCCACGGCGGCTACCCGTGGGTCATGGAGATGCTGGGCGTGGCCATGCGCCATGCGAACGTCTACATCGACTTCTCCGCATGCACGATGCTCTTCAACGTCGAACAGTATGTGCATGCGGCAAACGGCCAGCTCATGAACAAGATCCTGTTCTCAAGCGCCCATCCCTTCGACCGCATCGCCGACACCCTCAGCCTTTACGCAGGCTACCCCTTCACCGAGGAAGCCCGCGAACATGTCATGTACGCCAACGCAGCAAAACTGCTCGGCCTGTAATGAAAACCCTTTTTTCGGAGGAACCATGAACAAATTTTTCAAGAATCTCTTCGTGTTCGGCCTTGTAGCCGCCTTTGGAGCAAGCCTTCCTGCCAACGCAGATGCGGCGAAGGAGAAAAAGTTCCAGATCCGCATCTCCCATACCGGCTCCGCTTCAAATGAATTCTCCATGGGCTATGAAAAGTTCAAGGAACTCGTGGAGCAGAAGACCAACGGCCGCGTGAAGATCAAGATCTATCCCAATGCAGTGCTCGGTTCCGACCGTGTCGCCGGCGAAGCCGTACAGCAGGGCAACCTCGAAGCCGTTTCCATCGCCACCAACATCCTCTCCAGCTTCCACCCTGTGGCTCTGGCCTTCGACATGCCGTATATCTGCGACCCGGCGAAAATGAAGCCCTACCTGCAGTCCATGGCCTACGGCGACATCAACAAGCATCTTGTGGAAAGCCTCGCGACAGTGAACCTCTATCCCTTCATGTTCAACGCCACCGCCATGCGCTCCTGGGCCTTCACCAAGCACAACGTGGCCAAGCCTGCCGACCTGAAGGGCATCAAGATCCGCGCCACTCCCTCCCCCATCGACATCGCCAACTGCAAGGCCGTCGGCATGAACCCCACCGCGCTCACCTTTGACGCCACCTATCCCGCCCTTCAGAATGGCGCAGTCGAAGGCGAACTGCTTTCCTACTCCTCCTTCGAGGCCTGGAAGCGTGACGAGATCCTTAAGTGCATGTACCCCACCCAGCACAACTTCCCCATCCATGTCGGCTGCATCAACAAGACCTACTTCGACAGCCTGCCCGCCGACCTCCAGAAGGCAATCATGGAAGCCGCCAAGGAAGCGCAGGAATGGGAATGGAATCTCCTTGCCGACCTGGAAAAGAAAGGCCTCGAATACTGCCAGAAGACCGGCGTGAAGGTCAATTTCCTCGACGACGCCCAGAAGGCCGAACTCGTGAAGATGTTCAAACCCGTATGGGATGAATTCGGTCCCAAGCTCGATTCCAAGATGGTAACGCTCATCCAGGAATCCCAGAAGTAATGACATAACCGAGGGGAACGGAGCCTCACTCCGTTCCCCGAGAATTTCCATGCAAACGAGGAAAACATGGCTGCTGAACTTTCCCCCTGCAAGGGCGGTATTCTGAACTGGCTGGACCGGAATTTCGAAAAACCCATCCTGGTGATAGCCCTGCTTCTTTCCATCGGCCTCATCACCTACCAGGTCATATTCCGCTATATCGCCACCAACGTATTCGGTATCGCCGGATCTACGGCGGAAGTGGAAGAGTTCGCCGTGTGGTGCTTCGTATGGCTCTCCTATCTTGCCGTTCCGCTCGTCATCAAGGCCCGCGGCAACATCAACATCAGCATTTTCGTTGATGCCGTGCCTCCACGCATCCAAAGGATGCTTGCCGTTCTTGCCGAAGCCGTCTTCCTGCTCTTTGTCTGCGTGCTGGGCTACTTCTGCTACAGCCTTTCCCTCATGCAGATTTCGCGTCCGACCTTCTCTCCCGCCATGGGGCTCTCCTATGCGCTGCCCTATGCCGTCCTGCCCGTTTCCTTTGCGCTGATGGCAATCCGTCTTGTCCAGAACCTCATCCAGGATATCCGGGAAGCCGGCATCCTCGACTCCATCCTCGCCATCTGCTTCGGCCTGCTCATCGGAACCCCTGTCCTCATGCAGTGGGAACTTGAGATAGTCACCGTCCTCGGCGGCACCATGCTCATCTGCCTGCTGCTCGGCGTGCCCATCGCCGTGACGCTCGGCTTCTCCGCCATGGCCGCCCTCTTCAACAACGAGTTCCTGAGCGTATCGACCATGGCGCCCACCTGCTTCTCCGCTCTGGATTCGTTCACCATCATGTCCATATTCTTTTTCGTAGCGTCCGGCGTGTTCATGGGCGCGGGCGGCCTTTCCAAACAGCTCATCAGACTGGCGGACATCCTCGTCGGCCGTGCCATCGGCGGCATGGCTCTTGCCACCGTCGTGACATGCATGTTCTTCGCCGCCATCTGCGGCTCCGGCCCCGCCACCGTGGCGGCCATCGGCGCCATAACTATCCCCGCCATGGTCGAACGAGGCTATGACAAGCGCTTTGCCGCGGCCCTTGTCGCCTGCGCCGGCTCCATCGGCGTCGTCATCCCCCCAAGCAACCCCATGGTCGTCTTCGGCGTCATCGCCAAGGCCTCCATCGGCAAGCTCTTCATAGCCGGCATCATTCCCGGCCTCATGATCGGCGGCGTGCTGATGGGATACAGCTACTGGATCTCGAAAAAGAACGACTGGCGCGGCCGCAGCGAGAAGCTCTCCGCCGCGGAAGTGATCAAGGCCGTATGGGAAGCCAAATGGGCGCTGATGATTCCGGTAATCATCCTCGGCGGCATCTACGGCGGCTTCATGACGCCTACCGAAGCAGCGGCCATTGCAGCGAGCTACGGGCTCTTCGTGGGCGTGTTCATCTACAAGGGCATCAACCGTAAGAACTTCTTCAGCATCTGCGTCGAATGCTGCACCAGCAGCGCCGTCATCATCTTCCTCATCGCCATGGCAAGCAGCTTCGGCTACCTGCTGGCCCTTGAGCAGGTTCCGGAGACCATCGCCCAGGCGATCCTTGCCGTTTCCAACAACAAGTATGTCATCCTTCTGCTCATAAACCTCTTCCTGCTTGTCGTCGGCGCCCTGATGGAACCCGCCGCAGCCACCATCATCCTCACGCCCATCCTTGCCCCTATAGCCATGAAACTCGGCGTGGACATCATCCACTTCGGACTTGTCATGACCGTCAACC
>JAKSQA010000142.1 GCA_024404335.1 Mailhella sp. | reverse complement strand
CAAAGCCCGACGTCACGAACAGCCAGATGGGGAAGAATATCGCAAAGAGCTTCCCCGTCACATCCTTCGCCCCGCATGCCATCCACACGGCAAGGCAGACAAGCCAGTTGCACAGCACCCCCATCCAGAATGCAGGCATGAACGCAAGCGAGGTCTTGCCGGCGGCTATCTTCAGCGTGACGGCTCCAAGCATGCCTCCTCCGGCGGAAAGCTGCCCGGAGATGCCTATCATGAACACTATGGCCATGCAGCCCGCGAAGTTGCCCAGGTACACCAGCACCCAGTTGCGCACCATGGCGGCAAGGGAGATCCGGCGGACCTTAAGGGCCATCACCATAAGCGCATTGCCGGTGAAGAGCTCACCGCCTCCCAGCACGACCATCATGAGTCCGATGGGGAACAGCAGGCCTGCCACGCACTTCCCGATGCCGAACGTCTCAGGGCGGGCAAGCAGGCCGTAGGCGGCCATATTGGATGCCTCGCCTGCCAGTGCGATGAATGCGCCGCCCAGGAATGCCAGCAGAAGCATGCGTCCGGCGGAAAGCGCCGCCTTCTTCTCACCGGAGGCAATGGTCAGCTCCGTCATCTCGGCAAATGTCCTGCTCATGGTATGGATACCTCCGGCTGATTCTTTATCCTAAGGAAAATGAATTTCCCCTATCCGCATCTGCGAGCGTCCATGCCCGCATGGACAACGACCGACTCCGCTCCCGAAAAGCCTATTCCTCGGTGAGCTGCTTCAGGAACTGCGCCCGCTCAGCGGTCAGAGAGAGTATATGGCCCCCTGAAATGATATGCGCTATGCTCCCGCCCTCATTGCGGTCATATATCGCGGCGGAATCGGCATCGCGCATCTTTATCCATGATCTCTGGGCTTCCCGGAGCTTCTCCCTGCCCTTTTCGCTCAGAGCGCCCATGGCGGCCTTGTAGTATTTGTTCAGAAGCCTGTCCTGGACTTCAAGCTCCTTGTTGATGCAGTCCAGGATGCCGAAGGTCGACCCATCGCACCTGTCCATGCATACCCGGTACTCGGCCGTATAGGATTCATCGGAATCCGCACGGGATACCGCGGGAATAAGGCATGCGGCCGCAAGGATGACTGCTGTGATCGAATTTCTCATGTCATGCTCCTTTTTCCTGCACATATAAGAGCGGCAGAGAGAGGTCAAGGCGTATGCCTCTCCCCATTCCTGTCGGAAGGCCCCCAGGATACCGGCACGCGTACGCGGCTGCCCGCCTTGTTGGTGAAGATCAGATACCCGTTGTCACGGCCGAACTCGTACAGGCGCCTGGTTATCTCCACGTCCATACGGCAGTACTCCGCAATCTCATCGATGCGCCCCTCCTTCCACCATTTCAGGGCGAGAAGGCCGTCGGCGCTCTTCGGCGCATCAAGCGTGGAACGTCCCAGATTGTCCAGTGAGACGCCGTAGTTCAGGCGCCGGCGTATGTCATCAAGCATATCCAGCCCGGGAAGGTCATGGAGGTCGAACCCGGCGAACGGCTGCAGCACAGCATAGTCGAAGCGGAAGCTGTTGAAGCCCACCACAAGCCCCGCCGACCTGAGGAGGTCCAGCATCTCGCCGAGCTGCTCCTGGCGGAAGGTCCTGTAGCCGCTTCCATCCCAGACCACGGCCACGCTGACACCCATGTCACATGCACGGTTCCAGCCGCCCACCTCGGCGGCGGAACGCCGGGTCTCCACGTCGAACACCATGACAGGCCCTTTCGTCAAAGGGACGGCATGAGTGGTCCGCACATGCGCTCCTCCCGCAGCCCCGGACGCATCGGAGGGATTCCCGCATGCCGGGCTGACGTTTTCCGCCTCCCCATTCCACCCATCCGATGCTTCGGATCCGGAGGCAGCCGCATCCCGCCGGCCACCCGGCCCGCAGGTCCCGCCGGCACATGTCTCCGGCATGGGAACCGATATGGAAGCCCGGTCTTCCGAGCTGACAGCCGGGCTTTCCCCCGGACGCATCTCCTGCGGATCCGATTCCCTCCCGCCTCCATGTCCACGGCCCGAAGAAAACGCCTGCGGATCAGGCAGCGGCACTTCGCGCACTCCCCTTTCCCTGTCGAGTCCTCCGATGAGACGCTCTGTGAGGAAAAGGCATCCGGCCTTGTCCAGAGGCCGGTTGCCCGACCCGCATTTCGGAGACTGGATGCAGGACGGGCATCCTGTTTCGCACGGGCATGTGCGCAGCGTCCGTCTGACGTTCAGCAGCAGCTGCTCCAGAAGCGGAAACGCGCTGCGCGTCAGTCCGGCCCCGCCGGGCAAACCGTCATATATGAAGACGGCAGGCGTGCCCGTCTGAGGGTGCATGGGAATGGAAATCCCTCCGAGGTCGTTCCGGTCGGCCATGACCATAAGGGGCATAAGGCCTATGGCCGTATGCTCAAGCGCATGTATCGCTCCCATGAAATGGTACAGGCCATCCTCTACGGCGGCCCTGCATTCATCGGGAATAAGGAACCACAGACCTTCCGTCGTGAATATCTGCGGCGGAAGGTCCAGAGGACGTATGTCCATCAGCTGCAGCGACCCGTTGAGACGGCGCTCATACCCCGTCACCGTTTCCGTCACGCGGAGCCTCCCGAAGCGGACGGGAGCCCCGAAGGCCTCTGCTTCCGCCCACGTCTCCAGTATCTCCGTGGACTTCGCCGTTCTGACGCGGGTATGCCATTTCGCCTGCTCCGCAGCGGCCCTTGCACGCCGGGCGCCCATGTCCACCGCCCTCACGATGTAGCTCCGCCGGGCGTGGAGCTGGACAGCTCCGGGATGCGTCTCGCGGGCCGCATGGTGGACATCCACCACGCCGATGACGCTTCCATCCTCGTCCTCGATCATGAAGGATGCGCCGCTTCCCCGGAGATCGACATCCCTGTGCGGCCGCTTCCTGGCGGCAAGCCACTGCCCTCCGTCTGCGGAACGCAGCAGGAGCCCCTCATTCTCCAGCCCTTCAGCTGCCCGCCTCACGCCGGGCGCGGCGAACGTCACGAAGTTGGTGGCGCAGTCTCGCGGCGACTTGTCGTCGAACGAAACGGGCGGACGTTTCACGAACCTCGATGCGCTCGAATACTGCCAGGCTGGCGAACTCGGCTATAACCGAAGCCCGGACTCCGGTGACAATGAAAGCGGAAAGTCGGCACCGTATCAGTACCGTGTGCGCGTAACGCGGCTTCTTCCGGACACGGAATATGGCTACCGGGTGACGCTTGACGGGCAGGGTGCAACTTATGCGAACACGTTCCGCACGTCGCCCGCGCCCGATCCGGCGAAGTGGAGAGGATTCAAGTTCATCTACTATTCCGATTCGGAGACGGAATCGTCGGACAATCCGACGGCGAGCAATCCGAAGGCCGGCCGGACAACCGATTGGTCGCCGCCGGGCTCGACGGATGTCAACGAGAAGCGCACGTATTACGCTTCCCAGACCGAGGCCTATGCCTCAAACATCTGCGCAGCGGTTGACTTTGGCGCTGATCTTATCGTCATGGCGGGCGATCTTGCGCAGAAGGGGTCGAAGCAGCGCGACTGGGACGAGTTCTGGCGGCACAACGCCGGTGACATCAACGATCCGGCC
>JAKSQA010000141.1 GCA_024404335.1 Mailhella sp. | reverse complement strand
TTCGCTTTTTTGCGAAAGCCCGGTGTGGGTCTGTCCATTCCCGAATCCTCCGACGGAGATACGCCATGAACCATCCGAAGCACTGCCCCCGATGCGGCACGCTCGTCGTCAAATACAGCAATCCCCTGCCCACGGCCGATGTCATCATCCATGACGGCCGCGGCTCCATCGTCCTCATCAGGCGCGCCAATCCCCCGGAAGGCTTCGCGCTGCCCGGCGGCTTCATCGAGGAAGGCGAAAGCGCCGAGCATGCCGCAGTCCGCGAAATGAAGGAGGAGACCGGGCTCGACGTCATCCTCGAAGGCGTCCTGGGCATCTATTCCCATCCGCTCAGGGACATGCGCTGCCATACGATCACCACGGTGTTCGTCGGGCATGCCAGAGACCTCTCCGCCCTCAGGGCCGGAGACGATGCGGCCGGCGCGCAGCTCGTCGCACTGGACGCCATCGACGGGCCGCTCTGCTTCGACCACGGAAAAGTCATCGGCCACTTCCGCGAGCATCTCGCAGGAAGGCGGCCTATCCTCCCCTGCGCCGAGGACCCCGCCCTTGAGTTCGGCGAAATCCCCTACACCCGCCCCTTCTGAGGAATCCCCCATGCCGAACAGAACACAGGACGCCCGAAGCAGCCTTCCCTGGAATGAGGACCTTCCCTCCGAACGCATGGCCGGCGCGGAATTCGTGCTGCCATGGCTTATCGACCGCTTCAGCGGGATGCTCGCCATCCTGCACGGACGGTTCACCCCTGCGGAGGCCTGGCTCATCGTGGAAATGCACGAGCACGTCACCCCCGGCAATCCGCTGCGGGACGATGTCTTCACCGCATCCCGCGTACGCAGCGCCATCGAGCACTCCAAATGCGCCGACGCGGACGGAACGGACCCCGACGGATTCCTTGCTAAGCTCTCCGCCTTCGACGAGCAGCAGCTCGCCCTGCTGAGGATATGGGCATCCGCCTACTGGGAGCAGGCGGCCCCTGAAGGCACGGGGATAGCCCGCTACATCGCCTACTGAAAAAGCCCCCGGCTCGGCCGGGGGCTTTCGTCATCATCAGGAGGGGTTGCTCCGTTCCGTCAGCGCCGTATGCTGACGATGTAGAGCCTCAGGCATGCGGCGGCAAGCAGCAGCGCATCAGGCCCCCATGCCGCCATGACGGGCGGGAGGATGCCCCGCTGGCCGAGCGATTCGCCGAACATGGTCATGGCATACATGAGGAAGGTGCCCGCCATGCTCGCGCCCACGGCGAGGTAGATGTTGGAGCTCCAGGATACGATGGCTGCGCCGAGGAGCGCCATCACGACCAGCGACACGGCATAGGCGATCTTCCCATGCCATACGGTACGCAGCCCTTCCACGTTCGACCCGGCATCGCCCAGCTGCCTGATGGCATCGTCAAGCTGCCACAGGGGCAGCTGCTGCAGGCTCACCATGCTGGTTGAGAAGAATATCGCCGGATCCTGCCGTATGGGAAGGCTGAAGGTTCCGGTCTTCTCCTCGCGGAACTCGCCGGGATACGAGCAGACCGCTTCGGATGCGGTCCACCCCGCTTCCGAGCCCTGCACGGACTTTGCCGCGACCATCACGTCGATCTCCGACCGGCCGGGAACGATATGGAACGCGCGGAGCCCCGATCCGTACCCGTCGGCACGAAGCGACTCCACGGAAACCGTCCAGCCGTTCTCGGCGAACCACACGTCCTTGATCACGCGGCGGCTCAGGTCCCTCTTGCGGACCTGCTCCTGCCATACCCGGTCGGCATAGCGGGCCCCCTGGACGCCTATGAACTGCGAGCTCGCGAACTGCACGGCACCCCAGAAGACGCCGCACGCCACAAGCACGGAGGCGATCGTCGTAAAGGATATGCCGCCCGCATGAAGCGCCGTCAGCTCCCTGCTGTGCCCCATGAGGCACAGCACGACGACCGTTGCGAGAAGGAACACGGCCGGGAGTATCTGCGCCATGATGGAGGGAAGCCTTGCCCCGAAATACTTGATGATGAGCAGCAGGCCCGCATCGGCCTCTATGAAGATGTCGACGCGCTCCACAAGCTCGGTAAGAAGGTACAGGCCTAGGCCGAGGCTCATGATGATGAGCAGGAGGCGCGCATGGCGCTGGAATATGTAGCGGAAGAGAAGCGTCATTCCGAAGCCCTCCCTGCTGCGGAAGAGGCCCTGCGGCGGAAGTGCAGGTAGTCCGAAAGCCTCGGCATGCGCTCCTGCGCCGCCAGCCTCGTACCGTATATGCCGAGGATGAGGAAGAGCGCATTGGGCACCCACAGGCCTATGGCCGGAGGAACGTCGCCGCTCTCGCCAAGGCTTATGCCGAGCATGAGGAGGCTGTAGTAGAGCAGGAAGAGCAGAAGCGCCATGAGCACTCCCGTCTGCTGCTTAAGACCCTGGAACGATGTGGCGATGGGGATGACGAATATGCAGAGGATGATGCACGCAAGGGGGAAGACGAAGCGCTTGTGCCGCTCCACGACGATCTTGCGGGCCATGCGGGGGTCTGTCTTCCGCAGCTGCATCTCGTTCTCGCGGTCGTAGAGCCGCGCCCATGTGTATTCCTTGGGCTTGACCGGGCCGATGTCCAGCCCTTTGAAGAGGGTATCGAAATTGAGCCGCACCGCATACTCGCTGAAGTGCAGCGACGTGAGCGTCCCCTTCCGCCCGGTATAGCTGGCGCCGTCGCGCAGCATGAATATGATCTGGCCGTTCTCATAGTCCGATTCCAGATTACCCTCAGGCGCGATGATGACAGTCTTGTTGTCGGGGCTGCGCCTGTCCTCCACCATGATGCCGGCCATGCTGCCCGAAAGGGGATCGACCTTGCGCGCGAACATGACCATGTTCGGGACGTCCTTGTTGAAGACGCCCGGCTGCAGCACGACGCGCGCGCTGGTGCTGGCGACATTGAGCACGGCCGTACGGAAGCTGCCCATGCCCCATGCCTGCAGGTACATGGATATCCACAGGCCGAAGAGAGCGCACCCGCACGAGAAGATGAGCGGCGCCACAAGCATCTGGTAGAGGCTCACGCCGCCGGCCTTGAGCGCGACGAGCTCCCTGTCGGTGCTCATGCGGAGGAAGGTGAGGAACACCGCAAGCATGCACGCGATGGGGCAGATGATCAGCAGGAAGAACGGGCTCAGATATCCGAAGAGGCGCAGCGTGTCGACGACGCCGAGCTCAAGCCCCAGCAGCATGTCGCGCAGCTGAAGGGCCCTGCCCATGAGGATGAAGAGCAGGAGCACCGCCGAGGAGAGAAGGAACGTCTTGGCGTGCTCCAGCAGAAGACGCCTCTGGACCAGGTTCAGCATGCGGCACCGGCATCACGGAAGGCCCGCTCGAGCGACTCGCGGTCAAGCGGGGAAAGGTTGTAGCGGATGGAGGCCTCATCCAGGAGCTGCTCGACCGAGGCCGAGGGGTTCTCCTTCCTCCTGTCGGAAACGTGCTGGAGCGCCTTGCGGACGAGCTCACCGTGGGAAACTATCATGCTGACCTCCGGGGTCGTGCGTGGAATCCGCCTTGGGCGGAGGAAGGGATCAGTCTATGCTGAGTACGTCGCCGCGGCCCGGAACAAGCACGCGGCATCC
>JAKSQA010000140.1 GCA_024404335.1 Mailhella sp. | reverse complement strand
GGCCGCGTTCCTTTCGGGGCTCGTGCCTGCCGCCGCCGCGGACATCGCCGCCCGCTTCGCCGCGGTCACGGCGGTGGTGCTCCTTCCCCAGGTGGGCAGGGGGGCGATGCGGACGCGGCAGACCTCCCCATGGACCGATACGCTCTTCCTCGCCTGCGCCACGCCGTGCGCATGTCTCGCCGCCGCGCCCTTCGTGCCGAAGCTGGCGTGGGCGGCCGGATGGATTCCCTACTGGCCTCTGACCGCGGCCGCCTATGTGCTGCCCTCCGCCATGCTCTGCATCCGCGGGGTACGGACCGCGGGAATGTTCACTCTTGCGCTGCTCGCCCTCTGCGCGGGCGCCGCGGCGGCGCTCTACGCGGGAATCAGGCCCGACGCCCCTCTGTGGATGCGTTGCGCGCTGGAGCCCGGCATGGCGCTTGCGGCGTTCTTCCTCACGGCCTCGGCTTCCGGCACACAGGCGGAGTCCGCCGGCGCCGCGGAGTATGATGACTGCGATGATGCGGACGAGCCGGATGTGAAGGCGGATCTTCCCGGCGATGCGGTGCGCCGCATACGCGAGGCCGCCGAGGCGCTTGTGGGCGAGGCATGCCGCTTCGACCAGATATTCGGCATCTATGCCGGAGAGGAGGCGCGGAAGCGCGCCTCCGTCCACGCCGATGCCATGGTCTCCGCGGCGAAGCGCATAGCCGATGCCGCGGAGGGCCGGCCTTCGGCCCTTCCTGATGCGCCGGCAGCCCCTGCCGGGGATTCCTTCGACATCAGGGACATCGTGCAGAAGGTCATATCCGATGCGGCGGTCCATGCCCGTGCCGGCGGAACGGCGCTTTCATGGTATGTGGCCCCCGGCCTCGAGACGCTCTTCACCGGCGACGGAGCCGTGCTTTCCGAGGTGCTTCCGCAGCTGATGCTCGAGACCGTCAGGGCCTCCCGCGGGGGCGCGGCGGGCATCCGCGTGGAGCCCTCGCCGGAAGGCTTCCATCCGGGAAGCCTCCGCTTCACGGTGACGGGAAGCGGATCGGAGGACTTCGGCCGGGGAGGCGCCCTTGCCAGGGCATGCGGGCTCATCGCAGGCTTCGGAAGGGACTTCGCCCTGGAATCCGGCCCGTCGGGATCCCGCATACGCTTTGATGCGGAGCTGGCATGCGCGCCTTCGGAGGCGGGGGCACCAGACCATTCGGTGCCCGTCATCATCGCCGCCCCCGACGGCACGTCGCGGCCGCTCATCAGGGAATACCTCTCCGGCATGGGGCTCGAGCTGTGGGAGGTGCGTACCGCCGCCGAGGCGTCCGCCCTCCGCAGGCATGTGCCCGCAGGCCTCATCGTCATGGACGGCCGCCTTGCCGAGGCGGACATGGCGCTGGCCATCGCCGATGCGAGGAGCCATGAGAGCGAGGCGGGGCTTGCCCCCGTCCCCTTCCTCCTGCTGTCGGCAGGCGAGGAGGAGGGCGTCTATCTCGAACATGCGGGATGCGACGCATCCATACCCCTTCCTCCGGTGCGCAGGGACCTCCGCGCCATGGTGCGCTGGCTCATGTCCCCTCCGGGAACGATGCGGCGGCCCGTGCTCACGGGCGAGCGCGTCACGCTGGGCGACGTGATGGCGGGCGAGGGCGGAGGCAGGACTCCGGCCGGGCTCAGGCGGAAGCCGGAATCCGGGCTCGCGCAGCGCGGCGCCCCGGGAACGGATGCCGGCGCAGCCGGCACGGATTCCGGGAGCGCAGACGCCTGATGAAGGCGGAACCTGCGCCAATATGCTTGCATCCGCAGGCAGAAGCGCTTATCATAGCTCCATAGGAACAAAAGGCTTATGGCCGCAACGCCCAACCAGAGGAGGCACTTATGCCGAAGCTTGAAAAGATCGTATGCGCACTGGACCTTTCGGAACACAGCAAGGCCGTGGCCGAATATGCGTGCATGCTGGCGAAGACCGGCGGCGCTTCCATCGTCGCCGTGTATGCGGCTCCCACGCTTACGCAGTACACCGGTTTCCATGTTCCTCCGAACACCATCGACAGCTTCGTCGGCGAGATCGTCTCCGGCGCCGAGAAGGCCATGGAGAAGTTCGCCTCCGAGAACTTCACCGATGTCGAGGTGAAGACCGAGGTCGTCGTCGGCTATGCCGCCGAGGAGATCCTCGCCGTGGCCGAGAAGGAAGGAGCCGACATGATCATCATGGGCACCCACGGCCGCAAGGGCATCGACCGCATCCTCTTCGGCTCCGTGGCCGAGAAGGTGGTCAAGAACTCCTCCATCCCCGTCCTCACCGTACGGCCTGCCGTCAACTACATCGGCGGCGCCCTCTACAAGGACTGATCCGTCCGAAGATAATCCGCAGGGCTTTCCCGTTCGGCTCCGTCCGGAAAGGAAAGCCCTTTTCATATTGTCCATCCGACACTTCCCAGGAATACGCAATGCCAGTCAAGTTTACGTCGTACAATGATGTCCGCCCCGAAGTGGCCTCCTTCGAATCCTATGAACCCGGCCTGAGCATAGCCGAGATCGCCGAGAAGTACGGTCTCGAGCGTGTCATCAAGATGGCGAGCAACGAGAACGCCCTGGGCGTCTCGCCCGCCGTGAGCGAGGCCATCCTCAGCAATGCCGGGAACGCCTTCCGCTACCCCCAGTCCGGGAATCCCCGCCTGGTGAAGGCCATCGGCGCATTCTACGGCGTCGACCCGAAGCGCATCTTCATCGGCAACGGCTCCGACGAGGTCATCGACCTCCTGTTCCGCGTGCGCTGCGTGCCCGGCGTGCATAATGCCGTGGCGTTCCGCCCCTGCTTCGGCCTCTACCCCACGCAGGCGAAGATGGCCGGCGTGGAGCTGCGCCAGGTGCCTCTGAAAGAGGATTTCTCCTTCGACTTCGCCGCGCTTGAGTCGGTGATCGATGAGAACACCACCCTGGTGATCGTGACCTCCCCCGACAACCCCTCGGGCCGCACGGCCTCGACGGAGGAGCTCGCCGACCTCGCCCGCAGCCTTCCTCCGGCGTGCCTCCTCGTCGTCGACGAGGCATACATCGAGTTCGCCGGCGAGGGCGCATCGCTTCTCCCCAGGCTTGCCGAGTTCCCCAACGTGGCGCTCATGCGCACCTTCTCGAAGGTGTACGGACTTGCCGGCCTCCGCATAGGCTACGCCATCCTTCCCCAGGCCATAGCCGACTACATGTGGCGCGTGCGTCTTCCCTTCTCACTCAACATCCTCGCCGAAGAGGCCGCGCTCGCCGCGCTGAAGGATGTGGAATTCCGCGAGAAGACCGTGGCCATGGTCGAGAAGGGCAGGGCGGAGCTCTCGGCAGCGCTGGAGTCCATGGGATGCACCGTGATACCCAGCCGGTCGAATTTCATCATGTTCAGGCCCGCGGCAGGCGGCCCCGGCGTGAAGGAGCTCCATACGGGCCTTCTGAAGAAGGGCATCATCATCCGCGCCCTGGGCGGCTACCATCTTCCGGAATGGCTCCGCGTGAGCGTGGGCACGGAGGAGGAGAACGCGCTCTTCATCGAATACGCGCGCGGCATCCTGGAGAACGGCAATGCATGACATCCTCGGCGTCATAACCATGGACGGCCCGGCCGGCGTGGGCAAGAGCACGCTTGCGCGTCGCCTCGCCTCCGAGCTCGGCATAGCATACCTTGATACCGGAGCCATGTACCGCACCGTGGGGCTCCGCCTCGGCGCCGGCGCGGCCGACATGACGGA
>JAKSQA010000014.1 GCA_024404335.1 Mailhella sp. | reverse complement strand
CCATCGTGAACACGGGTATCCTCGCCATCGGCGCCGCCCTCGCCTCCTGGATGGGAACGACCGGCGCCGCCATGCTCCTCATCCGTCCTCTCCTCAATGCCAACAAGCACCGCCGCTTCCGTGTGCACCAGGTCGTCTTCTTCATCTTCCTGGTCGCCAACATCGGCGGCTCCCTGTCTCCCCTCGGCGATCCGCCCCTGTTCCTCGGCTTCCTGAAGGGCGTCTCCTTCTTCTGGACCACCCTGCACCTCTTCCCCGTCACGCTGCTCGCCGTCGCCATCCTCCTCGGCGTGTACCTCGTGCTCGACACCGTACTCTTCTTCGTTGAAGGCCGTCCGCGTCCTGAAAACGCCGATTCCGGCGAGAAGCTCGGATTCGAGGGCAACATCAACTTCATCTTCCTCGGCTGCATCGTCGTCAACACGCTCATCAGCGGCGCCTGGACCGGCCCCACGTTCCACATCTACGGCGTTCCCATGGAGCTCCAGAACGTGATCCGCGACTTCCTGTACATCGTGATCGCCATCGCCTCCTGGGTGAAGACCGACCGCGAAGCCCGCAGGCGCAACAACTTCACCTGGGGCCCCATCCTCGAAGTCGCCAAGCTCTTCATCGGCATCTTCATCAGCATGATCCCCGCCATCGCGATCCTCAAGGCCGGCCACGAAGGCGCCCTTTCCGGACTCGTGAGCATGACCCAGAACGCCAACGGCGACCCGATCAACTCCATGTTCTTCTGGCTGACCGGCGCCCTCTCCTCCTTCCTTGACAACGCCCCGACCTATGTCGTGTTCTTCAACACCGCCGGCGGCGCCGAAACCGACATTGCCGGCTACCTCATGAACAAGATCCCCGACACCCTCAAGGCCATCTCCGCCGGTGCGGTGTTCATGGGCGCCATGACCTACATCGGCAATGCCCCGAACTTCATGGTCAAGGCCATCTCTGAAGAACAGGGCGTCAAGATGCCCAGCTTCTTCGGCTACATGGCCTGGTCCGTCGGCATCCTCGCCCCCGTCTTCGTACTGCTTACCGTCCTGTTCTTCTAAGCGTACTTGACAAAACGAATCAAAGGCGGCCTTCCTCAACGAAGGCCGCCTTCCTTTTTCCGTCAATTCAGGAATCGCCGCCCCGCCCGCACGGGAAGAATACAGCGGCATGCATCTTGTGGGTGAATAAGGCTACGGAAACTCCACACGTGTGCACATGACCACAGCGCTTCTGGAGACTGCATCCGGACGGATCACGGCGTGAATAATGGCACGGCCGCCTCCGATAGGGAAGCGGGCAGAGCGTTGTCCGGATTCCGCAGCTGGGCATCTTCCCCTATCTACGGTCTGCAGGCAGAGAGGATCTCGGGCGCGCCATGAGAGGGCACGGCGCGCCGGCTCTCGGTTCCAGCGGAATGCCAGCCCCGCCGCGCTTCCCGGGCTTCTCCATCCTCACTTCAGCGGAGGAGGATGCGCACTCCCGACCGACATGCCCTCCAGGAGCACATACAGGCGCATCCCTGATCTGGAATACCTTACGCCGGTCGTTCCATGACCCCGCTTCCGGCAGAGAGGCCGGCTCATCCGCCCCGCCTCCCGTCTCGGCTCGGAGTTCGCCGGCGTGACCTATGATCCGACAAACCCGGAACAGGTCTGAAAAAGCCCTCTGAACGCAGAAAAAGGCCCCCGTCAGTGACAGAGGCCTTTCCCATACATGCGCCGGCCCGGAAGGGCCTGCCATTACGCTTCGGGATCGAAGTCGTCGGGCAGATCGGCGTTGGTGTAGACGTTCTGCACGTCATCGAGCTCTTCAAGGGCATCGGTGATGCGGAAGAGCTTGGCGGCGGTGTCGGCATCGACGGGCACGAGAAGCTTGGGAACCATGGCGAGCTGAGCCTCGGCCATTTCCACACCCTGGGCTTCAAGAGCTTCGCGCACGGTGTTGAAGTCGGCCATGGCGGTACGGATCTCCCAGCTGTCGCCGTTGTCCTGCACGTCTTCGGCACCGGCCTCGAGAGCCATGCCCATGACGGTCTCCTCATCGGCATACTTCTCCTTGTCGAGAGTGATCACGCCGAGGTGGTCGAACTGGAAGGAAACGGAGCCGCTTTCGCCCATGGCGCCGCCGTACTTGGTGAACACATGGCGGACGTCGGCGACGGTGCGGTTCTTGTTGTCGGTAGCGGTCTCGACGATGATGGCGACACCGCCGGCACCGTAGCCTTCGTACATGATTTCGGTGATGTCACCGCCGGCATCCTGGCCGGTACCCTTGCGGATTGCGGCTTCGATACGGTCCTTGGGCAGGTTCACGGCCTTGGCGGCTGCGATGGCGGAACGCAGACGGGCATTACCGGCAGGGTCGCCGCCGCTCTTGGCAGCGATGATGATTTCCTTGGCGACCTTGGTGAAGACCTTGCCTCGTTTGGCATCCTGAGCGCCCTTGCGAAGTCTGATATTTGCCCATTTGTTATGTCCCGACATAATGCCTCCGAACAGATGTTTAGCCCTCGACGGGGCCCTTGAATCCCATGCCCACTTCGAAAATTTCCTTGCTTTCGGCGCGTGAGCTCTTGGGTTTGAATGTCTTAACCGTAGCGTAGCGCGCTCTCATCGCGCGTGCCAGATCCTGAAAGTCAGGTCCCATGAATATCTTGGCAATGAAGCCGCCTCCCGGCCTGAGGTAGCGGTCGGCGACCTCGACGGCCTCAAGGCACAGCTCAAGGGAACGGGCCTGGTCGGTGAACTTCGTCCCCGTCGTGCGGGGAGCCATGTCGCTGATGACCATGTCGAACGGGCCTTTCTCCTCAAGCAGCGCCTCGAATTCGGGCGTCCGTTCAAAGACGTTCTCCTGAAGGAAGGTCACGTTCGGAGGAAAGGTCGTCTCGGTGGACTGAAGGTCACACGAAAGCACGAGCCCCTTCTGCCCCACCCGCTCGGCGGCATAGAGCGTCCATGAGCCCGGAGCGGCACCGAGGTCCAGCACCTTCATGCCCGGCTTGAAAAGATGGAAGGCCTTGTCCATTTCCTTAAGCTTGTACACGGAACGGGCAGGGTAGTTCTCTTCTTTCGCCTTGAGGAAGTAATAATCGCGGTAAACTTTCATGACAGCCTGAGAGCACTCGTATTTTCCGCTTCTGCAGATATCGCGCAGACGGAAATCAATGCGGGGCGCAGGATACCCCAATACCTTTTCTTTTTCCAGCTTTTTTTTCCAGTATTCCCTGTTGCGGAACGCTAGCTTGACTAATTTTTCTACTGTCAATATTAGTTATAATTATCAGAAATACCGGTGTCTCGAGCCTCTCTACCCGAGTACCGGAAAAATCAAACAGGGGCATGCCATGGATCTCATCCTCCTTTCACGGCTCCAGTTCGCCATGACAGTCTTCTTCCATTTCATCTTCGTGCCGCTGACGCTCGGTCTTTCCGTGCTGCTGGCCATCATGGAGACGATGTACGTCCGTACGGGGAGCGAGGACTACAAGCGCATGGTGAAATTCTGGGGCAAGCTCTTCCTCATCAACTTCGCACTCGGTGTCGTCACCGGAATCACCCTCGAGTTCCAGTTCGGCACGAACTGGTCAAGATACTCGGCCTATGTCGGCGATATCTTCGGCCCCCTCCTGGCCATAGAGGCGACCGTGGCGTTCTTCCTCGAATCCACGTTCATCGCCGTATGGACGTTCGGATGGAACAGGGTCGGCCGTGTCATGCACTGCGCCTCCATCTGGATCGTAGCCGCTGCGGGCAGCATCTCCGCACTCTGGATCATTCTCGCAAACGGCTTCATGCAGAATCCCGCCGGATTCGTGCTCCGCAACGGACGGGCAGAGCTCGAGAGCTTCACGGACCTTATCGCCAACCCCTATGCCTGGGGTGAATACCTCCATACCCTCGCCTCCTCATGGATGCTCGGCGGCTTCTTCGTCCTCGGCATCTCCGCATGGCACCTTGCCAGAGGCAGGGAGAAGGAATTCTTCACCCGCTGCGTGCGCATAGCGGCCCCCTTCACCCTTGCTGCCGCGATCCTCACCGGATACGCCGGGCACCACCAGGGGCAGAACGTAGCGATTCTCCAGCCCGCAAAGATGGCAGCCATGGAATCCCACTGGAACACGCAGGCCAATGCTCCGATGAACATCCTGGTCTGGCCTGATCAGGAGAACAGCCGCAACCGCATCGAAGCGCTCCCCGTTCCCGGACTCATGAGCTTCATTGCCTTCAACGACTCCGCCGCCGAAGTGAAGGGACTTTCCGATTTCGCGAAGGAAGACATCCCGCCCGTCCTTCCCGTCTTCCTCTCCTTCAGATTCATGGCCGGCATGGGCTGCCTGTTCATCTTCATCGCCGGGTGGGCCTTCCTGCGCAGAAGGGACCTCTCCTCCTCTCCCCTTCTGATGAAGCTGCTGCCTCTGCTCATCCCGCTCCCCTACCTCACGATCATGGCCGGATGGACCGTGGCTGAGGTCGGCAGGCAGCCCTGGATCGTGTACGGGCTGATGCGCACGGCCGATGCCGCATCCCCCGTACCCGTATCTTCCGTCGTGATCTCGATCGCCGCATTCCTTGCCGTCTACTCCCTGCTCGGTGCCATAGACATATGGCTCCTCTGCAAAAACGCCCGAAAGGGCCCCGAACCCGCCGCTGGCGCACAGGAGGACTAAATGGAAACCATCTGGTTCTGTCTCTGGATTCTGCTCTGGGCCGTCTATTTCGCCCTTGACGGGTTCGATCTCGGCATGGGGACGCTCATGCCCTTTCTTGCCCGCAACGCCACTGAAAGACGCATCATAGTCAATGCCCAGGGTCCATACTGGGATGGGAACGAGGTCTGGCTCCTCACCGCCGGCGGCGCGACATTCGCGGCCTTCCCAGCCGCCTACGGAACGATGTTCAGCGCCCTGTACGCCCCCCTGCTCCTGCTTCTCTTCTGCCTCATATTCCGAGGCTGCGCGTTCGAATTCCGCGGCAAGGCCTCCTGCCCCGGATGGGCGGCCGCATGGGATGCATGCCTTTTCGCCGGCAGCTTCCTTCCGGCCCTTCTCCTCGGAGTCGCCTTCGCCAACCTCTTCATGGGCATCCCAGTCGACGGTGATGGCATCTACCACGGGAACCTGCTCATGCTTCTCAATCCCTACGGGCTTGCGGGCGGCGTGCTCTTCGTACTGATGTTCTGCTATCATGGCGCCGTCATGCTCGACATCAAGACCGAAGGCGTCCTGCAGAGCCGGGCCCGCAGCGCGGCATACGCCGTCTGGCCGCTCCTCGCCGGCATGCTCGCCGTGTTCCTCATCGCCACTGCGCAGTTCACAGGCACATTCGGCAGGGTCGCCGCCCATCCGGTCCTCTACGCAGCGCTCACGCTTGCCGCCATAGGACTTGCCGGAAGCCGCCTCGCCCTCGGACGGTCCGCCCTCGGCTCCTGGACCGGCAGCGCGGTATTCATCATGGGCCTCACCTTCTTCGGAGCCGGCGGCATGTACCCCAACCTCATCATCTCCTCCATTGATCCCGCATTCAGCCTTACGGTCCATAATGCGGCCTCAAGCCCCCTCACGCTCAAGATCATGCTTGCCGTCGCCCTCTGCGCCGTTCCGTGCGTCCTCGGCTACCAGGCATGGGTCTACAGGCTCTTCTCCGGCAAAGTGACGGAGAAATCCATAGAGAAAGGACATTCATACTGATTCCGCCGGGCGCCGCCGTGAGCTGAAATTCCGGAGTCTTCCGGTTCCCGTCGGCACGCAGCCGACCCGAATCATTTCCACCGTCATCATCCACATCTGCTTTAACGACAGAAGCCCCCGGTAGCCAGGCTGCCGGGGGCTTCCTCTATCTGATCATGGATCAGTCGTTGTTCATGACGTCGCGGTATTCATTCGCGATGATGTCACGCTCCCCGATCTCCTCAAGGAACTTGTCGGGGCGCTCCTTCTGCTCGGGAACCTCGATCTCCTGGTTGACGTATTCCCTGTAGCCGGTGCCGGCGGGAATAAGACGACCGACGATGACGTTCTCCTTGAGGCCGCGCAGGTAGTCCTGCTTGCCCTTGAGGGATGCCTCGGCGCGGACCTTGGTCGTTTCCGGGAAGGAGGCGGCGGCCACCCACGAGAGCGAGCTCAGGGAGGCCTGCGTGATGCCGAGGACCAGAGGCTCCGCCACGGCGGGCTTGCGGTTCTCGGCGATCGCCTTGTCGTTCTCTTCCTTGAACTCCGACTTGTCGACCTGTTCGCCCACGAGGAAGGTGGTCTGGCCTGGATCGATGATCGTCACCTTCTTGAGCATCTGGCGGACGATGACTTCGATGTGCTTGTCGTCGATGCCGACGCCCTGGAAGCGGTAGACATCCTGGATCTCATCGACGAGGTAGCGCGCAAGGTACTTCTCGCCGCGGGTATGCAGGATGTCATGGAGCTCCGGATGGCCTTCGGTCAGCGGCTCGCCCGCATCGACGTAGTCGCCGTCGGAAGCGGTGATGTGCTTGCCCTTGGGAATGAGGTATTCCTTCGCGTCGCCGACTTCGGGACGGACGATGATCTTCCTCTTGCCCTTGGAATCGCCGGCATATTCGACGACGCCGGAGATCTCGGACACGACGGCGAGCTCCTTCGGCTTGCGGGCTTCGAAGAGCTCGGCAACGCGGGGAAGACCGCCGACGATGTCGCGGGTCTTGGAGGCTTCGCGGGGCTTATGGGCGATGATGTCGCCGGCCTCGATGGCTTCGCCGTCCTTCTTGTCGATGATGGAGCCCACAGGCAGGTAGTAGACTGCGGGAACCATCGTGCCCTGCGCGGAGGTGCGGGTCATGACGGTTCCGTCCTCGGCCACGATCTCGATGGCGGGGCGGAAGCCCGTGGTGCGGTATTCGAGAACGGTGCGGGTCGACTGGCCGGTGGCGGCATCCGTCTTCTCCTGCACGGTCTTGGCCTCGATGATGTCCCTGAAGCGGACGAAGCCGTTGACTTCCGTGATCAGAGGCTCGTTGAAGGGGTCCCAGTCGGCAAGCAGCTTGCCCTTCTCGACCACTTCCTCGTTCTGCACGTACAGGCTCGCGCCGTTCGGCAGGATGTACTTCTCGCTCTCGCGGCCCTGCTCGTCAACGATGGTGAGCTGGGCGCTCTTGCCGATGACCTTGGCCACGCCTTCGCGGTTCACGACGGCCTTGACGCGGGCGAGGATGATCTTGCCCGAGTTCTGGGCCTCGAAGCTCGACTTCGCGACCTGGGCGGTGGCGGTACCGCCGATATGGAAGGTACGCATGGTCAGCTGCGTGCCGGGTTCGCCGATGGACTGTGCCGCGATGATGCCGACGGTCTCGCCGACATTGACAAGATGTCCGCGGGCGAGGTCACGGCCGTAGCACAGGGCGCACACGCCGCGTTCGGCCTGGCAGGTCAGCGCGGAGCGGATCGTCACGCGGCTCACGCCGGCGGCGTCGAGGCTGTTGGCGACCTTCTCGTCGACGAGCGTGTTCTCGGGAACGATGAGCTCCTTGGTGGAGGGATCGTACACGGGATAGAGCAGGACCCTGCCCATGATGCGCTCGCGCAGGGGCATCTTAATCTCGTTGCCCTCGCGGAGGTCGGTCATCTCGATGCCGTCGACCGTGTTGCAGTCTTCCATGGAGACGGTGACGTCCTGGACGACGTCGACAAGGCGGCGGGTCAGGTAACCGGAGTTAGCCGTCTTCAGAGCGGTATCGGCAAGACCCTTTCGTGCGCCGTGCGTCGACGTGAAGTACTGCAGAACGGTCAGGCCTTCGCGGAAGCTGGCGGTGATGGGGGTTTCGATGATGTCGCCGGAGGGCTTGGCCATCAGGCCTCGCATGCCGCCGAGCTGCCTCATCTGGTCGGCGTTGCCTCGGGCACCGGAGTTCGACATCATGTAGATGGGGTTGAAGCTGGTGTCGTCGGCTTCGCAGCCTTCGACGGCGGGGCCGTTCTCCGCAAGCGGGCGGACGACGACATTGCGGATGCCGGCGGCCTTCAGCCTGTCGATGATCTCGGCGGTCATCACCGTACCGGCGGAAACGATCTCCGCACGGGATTCCGGATCGAGCATCGTGTACTGGATGGCGCGGCCGATGATGCGCTCGGGATGGGTGAGGCGCACGACGTGGTCGACGGAGATCTCCTTCATCATCTCCTTGGAGATGGTGGTGGAGGTCCTGGACCAGGCATCGACGACCTTGTTGTACTTTTCGGTACGGGTCGTGACACCGCTGCGGTACTCTTCCTCGTAGCCGTCGACTTCGGCCTGGGCGGACGAGATGATGGACTTCTTGGTCGTCGGGATGGTCATGTCCTTGAGGCCGATGGAGACGCCGGCGCGAGTGGAGAACTCGTAGCCGATGTTCTTGAGCTGGTCGCAGAGGATGACCGTGGTCTTGATGCCGGCAGCCTTGTACGCCTTGCCCACGAGCTTGCCGATGGCCTTCTTCGTAAGCACGATGTTGACCTCATCGAAAGGCAGCACATGGGGCAGGCGCTCCCACACGAGGATGCGGCCGCAGGTCGTTTCCTTGATGGAGGAGACCTTCTTCCCGCCGATGACCTCCTCCATGCGCACGCGGATGCGGGCGTGGAGGTCGAGCTTCTTGGCGTCGTAGGCGGCCTCGACTTCCCACGGGGCGCAGAACGTCATGCCCTCGCCCTTGCAGAAGGAGCGGTCGAGGGTCATGTAGTAGAGGCCGAGGACCATGTCCTGCGAGGGGATGATGACGGGGCTGCCGTTTGCGGGAGACAGGATGTTGTTGGTGCTCATCATGAGCACGCGGCATTCGATCTGCGCCTCGACGGAAAGCGGGATATGCACGGCCATCTGGTCGCCGTCGAAGTCGGCGTTGTACGCCGTACAGACGAGCGGATGCAGACGGATGGCCTTGCCTTCGACAAGCAGCGGCTCGAAGGCCTGGATGCCGAGGCGGTGCAGCGTAGGTGCACGGTTGAGGAGTACGGGATACTCGCGCACGACATCGGCGAGGATATCCCACACCTGCAGCTCCTCACGCTCCACCATCTTCTTCGCGCTCTTGATGGTGGTGGCGTAGCCTCTCTTCTCCAGTTCGGAGTAGATGAAGGGCTTGAAGAGCTCAAGGGCCATCTTCTTGGGAAGGCCGCACTGGTGCAGCTTGAGCGACGGGCCGACGCAGATGACGGAACGGCCGGAATAGTCGACGCGCTTGCCGAGCAGGTTCTGGCGGAAGCGGCCCTGCTTGCCCTTGATCATGTCGGAGAGCGACTTGAGGGCGCGGCCGTTGGTGCCGGTGATCGCACGGCCGCGGCGGCCGTTGTCGAAGAGAGCGTCCACGGCTTCCTGGAGGATGCGCTTCTCGTTGCGGATGATGATATCCGGGGCGCCGAGCTCCTTGAGCCTCTTAAGACGGTTGTTTCGGTTGATGACGCGGCGGTAGAGGTCGTTGAGGTCGGAGGTCGCGAAGCGGCCGCCGTCCAGGGGGACCAGAGGACGGAGGTCCGGCGGAATGACCGGAATGACCTCGAGGATCATCCACTCGGGCCTGTTGTTCGATTCGAGGAAGGCCTCGACGATCTTCAGGCGCTTGGTGAGCTTCTTCTTCTTGGTCTGGCTCTTCGTCTCCTGGGATTCCTCACGCAGCTTGACCTTGAGGGACGGGAGGTCCAGCTCCTCAAGAAGGCCGCGGATGGATTCGGCGCCCATGCCCACGGTAAGGGCGTCCTCGCCGTAGCGCTCGATCACCTGAAGATACTGGTCTTCGGAGATGACCTGCATGCGGCTGAGATGCGTCGAACCGGGATCGAGGACGACGTAGGAGTCGAAATAGAGGACCTTCTCAAGGTCGGCCATCGTCATGTCGAGCAGCGTGCCGATCTTGGAGGGAAGGGTCTTAAGGAACCAGATATGGGCGACAGGGGCCGCGAGTTCGATATGGCCCATGCGCTCGCGGCGCACCTTGGAGGGGATGACCTCGACGCCGCACTTCTCGCAGACGATGCCGCGATGCTTCATTCTCTTGTATTTTCCGCAGTTGCACTCGTAGTCCTTGACCGGACCGAAGATGCGGGCGCAGAAAAGGCCGTCGCGCTCAGGCTTGAACGTACGGTAGTTGATGGTCTCCGGCTTCTTGACCTCGCCGAAGGACCACGCCCGTATGTTCTCAGGTGACGCAAGAGTGATCTGAATGGAGTTCAGATTCTTGATGTTCGTCACACTGGAGGATGCAGCCGTATCGCGGACTGTAAACAGATCGTCCAGACTCATCTATATCTCCCTGACATGAGGGTTGGATTCATCTTTGGCTGAACCGGAGTACCGGTTCCGCAGGATCAGGTCCTGCACGCTCGGGAACGGAGGCCGTTCCGCCTGCCGGCGGAACGGCTGATTCCTATTCTTCCGTGTTGACAGGTTCGTTCACAAAAAAGCGGTGCTTGGCCGCCTTCTTGCCCTCTTCCTGTTCAAGATTGACGTTCAGGCCGAGAGACATGAGTTCCTTGACCAGAACATTGAAGGATTCGGGGAGACCGGCTTCGAGGAAGTTGTCCCCCTTGACGATCTTTTCATACATCTTGACTCGTCCGGCCACGTCGTCGGACTTGACCGTCAGGAATTCCTGCAGCAGGTACGATGCGCCGTAGCCTTCGAGTGCCCAGACTTCCATCTCACCGAGACGCTGGCCGCCGAACTGGGCCTTGCCGCCCAGAGGCTGCTGCGTGACGAGGCTGTAGGGGCCGGTGGAGCGGGCATGGATCTTCTCGTCGACCAGGTGGTGCAGCTTGAGGTAGTACATCACGCCCGTCGTCGTACGGTTCGCGAAGGGCTCGCCTGTACGACCGTCGTAGAGCTGCATCTTGCCGTCGTTGGAAAGGCCTGCGCGTTCAAGCCACTTCCAGATCTGCTCTTCCTGGGCGCCGTCGAAGACCGGGGTCTTCGTGATGATGCCCTTGCGGAGGCCGAGGACGGCCTTGCGGAAAGTATCGTCGTCCATGCTGTCGACGAGCTCGTCGATCATCATGCCGTCGGCGCGGGCCGCGGGAAGATCGGCGGAGAAGATGTCCTTCACCTCGCTGCGGATGGATTCCATGGCGACGCCGTTGTCGACCATCTCGGCAAGCTGGCGGCCGAGTTCCTTGGCGGCCCAGCCGAGGTGGGTTTCCATGATCTGTCCGATGTTCATTCGGGACGGCACGCCCAGAGGATTGAGCACGACATCGACGGAGCGCCCGTCCTTGAAGAAGGGCATGTCCTCCTCGGGAAGGATCATGGAGACGACACCCTTGTTACCATGGCGGCCGGCCATCTTGTCGCCCACGGAAAGCTTACGCTTGATGGCGATGTGGACCTTGACCATCTTGATCACGCCGGGCGGCAGGTCATCGCCTTCCGTGGCCTTGTCGCGCTTGGAGTCGTACAGCTTCTTGATGACTTCGAGCTGGCGGTCATAGGCGGCCACCATGCGCACGACCTCTTCATCGGCCTCCTTGTTGCGGAGGATGCCCTGCAGGCGCTTGAGCGGAAGCTCGGACATGACCTCCCAGGTGAGCTCGGAGCCGGCTTCGGCGAGGATCTCGTCCTTGCGGCGGCCTTCGATGGCCTGGGCGAGCACCTGTCCTTCCATCAGTGAACGCATGCGCTCACGGGTGCGCTCGGTAAGGGCGCGCACATGGTCGGCTTCCTTGCGGTCGAGGCGGGCGATCTCGTACTGCTCGATCTCGCGGGTACGGTCGTCCTTCTCACCGGAGCGGCGGTTGAAGACCTTGACGTCGATGACGGTGCCCTCGATTCCCGGGGGAACCTTGAGGGAGGTGTTCTTCACGTCGCGGGCCTTGTCACCGAAGATCGCCCTGAGGAGCTTCTCCTCGGGGGTGAGCTGCGTCTCGCCCTTGGGGGTGATCTTGCCCACGAGGATGTCGTCGGGCTTCACGGATGCGCCGATGCGGATCACGCCGCTGGCGTCGAGGTTGTGGAGCATGTCGTCGCCGACATTGGGGATATCGCGGGTGATCTCCTCAGGTCCGAGCTTGGTGTCGCGGGCGGCGACTTCGAACTCCTCGATGTGGATCGAGGTGTAGATGTCGTCCTTCACGGCCTTTTCGGAGATGAGGACGGCGTCCTCGTAGTTGTAGCCGCACCACGGCATGAAGGCCACGACGAGGTTCTTGCCGAGGGCGAGCTCGCCGTTCTCGATGCCGGGGCCGTCGGCGAGGACGTCGTTCTTCTTGACGCGCTGGCCGGGACGGCAGGTAGGCTTCTGGCCGAAGCAGGAGTTCTGGTTCGACTTATGGAACTTGAGGAGGTCGTAGCTGCGGATGCCGCCCTTGTCTTCGAGATACAGGGAATCGTAGGCGACGATGACGCGCTCGGCGTCGGCATAGCGGACCACGCCGTCGCCTTCCGCAAGGAGGCAGGCGCCGGAGTCGCGGGCCACGTCGTATTCCATGCCGGTGCCCACGAGGGGACGCTCGGAACGGAGAAGCGGAACGGCCTGGCGCTGCATGTTCGAGCCCATGAGCGCGCGGTTGGCGTCATCGTGTTCGAGGAACGGGATGAGCGCGGCGGAGATGGACACCATCTGGCTGGGCGAGATGTCCTGCAGGGTCACGTCGTCGCGGGAAGCGGTGAGGACGTCGCCTCCGGTGGAGCGGACGGTCATGTTCTCTTCGACGAAGCGGCCGTCGGCATCGACGGGGGCGTCGGCCTGGGCGATGATCTGGTCCTTTTCGCAGGAGGCGTCGAGATGGACGATCTCGTCGGTCTTGCAGCCGTCACGCACGACACGGTACGGAGTCTCGATGAAGCCGAACTCGTTGACCTTGGCATAGGTGGT
>JAKSQA010000139.1 GCA_024404335.1 Mailhella sp. | reverse complement strand
TGGTGTTCTGCGCCTCGTCGGGGGTGAGGAACGCATCGGTCAGCGTGCGCCCCCTCATAAAGGCCAGGGGGGCGACCTCGATGATGCCGGCCTCCTGCTTCTGGGCGAAGACCTGCGGGCCGAGCATGTCCATCAGCGCGTCGTACAGGGGGCGCAGATAGGGATTGACCTTGTCCTCCATGTCGCCGGGCAGGAATCCCAGCTTCTCGCCGGCTTCGACCGCGGGGCGGGTGAGTATGATCTTCTTCACACGCTTCGCCGCCAGCATGGAGACGGCCATCGCCACGGCGAGGTACGTCTTGCCGGTTCCGGCGGGGCCTGTGGCGAACACGAGCTCGCTGGAGCGGAGCATCTCCATGTACTGCCGCTGCGCCGTGTTCCTGGCCGCCACCGTCCTCCGCGGGGAGACGATGACGCTCGCCTCGCGGAACATGCGGCTGATATCGGCGGAAGGGTTGCGCAGGAGCTCCTCATAGCCCTGGAGAAGGTCCTCTCCCCGAAGGGAATGCCCCTTGCGGAGAAGCCCGTAGGCCTGCGTGAAAAGATTGAGCAGCATCGCACGGCGTTCCGGGCGCGGGTCGCTCACCGTAAGCTCCGTCCCGCGGGTCTGCAGGTCGGCTCCCGATGCATCGGATATGAGCTCCAGGTGCGCCCCGAGAGGGCCGAACAGCTGGCTGGCCAGCATGGCATCATCAAAGACCATGGTTTCCGCAGAGGAATCTCTCACTATCGTGTTCCTTTAAAGGCTAAAACGTGGATTTTCATTCACTACGCCAAATCACCAAAAGAGTCCATACTCATAAAAGTCTTTATAATCAATGAGTTAACAAAGTTTCCCGTCACAAATCCCCGCACTGCCCCCTGAAATTCCAGGAACGCCCGAACTGATATTTTTCAAGCAATTCCCCTTTTTTCGTGCTATCCGTAAATAAAACCGTCTTTATCAGCCTTATCCATAAATAAAACCACCGCAGATAAAATCCAATTTTAATTTAATATGGCATATCATCCAATGGCTGTGGAGCATATTTTCTATCCGTAAATAACATTTTTCACATTTCTGCTTGCGGAATAAAAGAATTGTGCTATGCTTCTTTTCGATTTTACAAAAACAATGTTTCAAAACAATAGAAACACCGTACAGGAAACTGAAATGCAGATCCCCTCTCTTACCATAGGCGACCTCACGGCCAGGCTCCCGATCGTGCAGGGCGGCATGGGAGTTGGAATATCCCTCTCCGGCCTGGCTTCCGCCGTCGCCCGTGAAGGCGGCATCGGCGTCATCGCCGCGGCCATGGTCGGCATGCGTGAAAAAGACGCGGCCTCGAATCCGGTTGAAGCCAACGTGCGCGCCCTCCGCCGCGAAATAGAAAAAGCCCGCAGCGCCACTGACGGCATCATCGGCGTCAATATCATGGTGGCGCTCACGACCTTCCGCGAACTCGTGGCCGAAGCGGTGGCTTCCCGCGCCCATGTCATATTCTCCGGAGCAGGCCTCCCCATGGACCTCCCCCGGATCTTCCTTGACACCTGCGAGAATCGGAAGGAGGAATTCAGGACGAAGCTCGTCCCCATCGTATCCTCAGGAAGGGCCGCCGCCCTCATTGCGAAGAAATGGATGGCGAAGACCGGCCTCGCCCCCGACGCCTTCGTGCTGGAGGGCCCCCGTGCCGGCGGGCATCTCGGCTTTGCCGAAAAAGACATATTCGAGCCGTCCAGCTCGCTGGAAACGCTCATTCCCGGTGTGGTCGATGCGGCGAAGTCCCTTGAGGACGCCACCGGCAAGGCTATCCCCGTCATAGCCGGCGGCGGCGTCTTTGACGGCTCCGACATAGCCCGCATGCTCTCCCTCGGAGCCTCCGGCGTCCAGATGGCCACGCGCT
Organism: Mailhella sp.; assembly: GCA_024404335.1. Taxonomy (GTDB): domain Bacteria; phylum Desulfobacterota; class Desulfovibrionia; order Desulfovibrionales; family Desulfovibrionaceae; genus Mailhella. Next base: position 1,828 of record JAKSQA010000139.1, on the reverse strand, counting down.
TCGTCGCCACCGAGGAATGCGATGCCGACATCCGCTTCAAGCAGGCCTACATCAATGCGGAGGAAAAGGACGTCACCATCATCCACAGCCCCGTAGGCATGCCCGGCCGCGCCATCGACAACGAATTCATCGAGGCTGCCCGCAGCGGAATGAAGAAGCCCTTCAAGTGCATCTTCCACTGCATAAAGACCTGCAATCCTGCGGAAACCCCCTACTGCATCTCCTCGGCGCTCATCAATGCCGTCAAGGGCAACCTTGACAGAGGCTTCGCCTTCTGCGGCGCCAACGTAGGCCGGATCCGCGAGATCCTGCCCGTACACGACCTTATGGAAACCCTGAAGCGGGAATTCGAGGAGTTCACAGCGAAGTCCTCCGCACAGCCCGCCTGATTTCCACCGAATCCTCTCCCCCGAATCGGCCCCGCCGCTGCGCTTCCCCTGTGCGGTGAAATAAAGGAAGCGCGGAGGCGGGGCCCTTCTCAAAAACAGAAGGCCTTCGAATCGAAGGCCTTCTGTTTTTTCCAATATCGGGAGCGCGGCTACGGCTTGATGTAGGCGAAGCCCTCACGCTGGAGCCTGATCAGCTCCACCATGCCGGCGGGCACGATCTCGACGCCTTCCCAGAGCTCCTCGGGCTTGACATCGAAGGCCTTGAGGGCGTTGCGGCACACACGGATCGAAAGGCCGTTCGCCATGAAGCCTGCGGCCTTGGCGGCGAGCTCGGCCTGGTCGCGCTTCAGAAGCTGGGCGGCGGGGCCGTTCACAAGAAGGACCACCTTGAATTCCTCTTCAGGAAGGGCGGCGGCGGTGTTCGCGTAGTTGTTGAGCGCGAGGTTCATGCGCTTGGGGTCATTGTCGTCGATATGGAGGACCAGATCGTAGTACATGTCAAAACTCCCGTGGATGAGGTTACTTGCGAAGGCCGGTGTACCAGCCTGCCGCCTGCTTGAGTATCCGCATGCTGCGCTCGGCCATGGCATACGGGTCGTTCATGTAGCCATCGAGGAGAAGCGTGCTGTCGTACAGGCTGCCCACCATATCCTTAAGCAGCGGATCATCGGCATTTTCCGAGCACATGCTCATAAGCGCGCGCACGAGCGCGTGATCGGGGTTGATCTCAAGGATCTTCTGGGGGATGCCGTCGCTCTTCTGCATCACCCGCATCAGCTTCTCCATCGACGACGACATGCCGTCGGCGGAGACGAGGCAGGCCGGGCCGTCGAGGGGGCGCTCGGTGACGCGGACATCCTTCACCTGATCGCCGAGGATGGTCTTCACCGCGGCGACAAGGGCGTCGAGCTCGGGCTTCTGCGCATCGGTAAGCGGCTCCGGCTTCGGCTCCGCCTCCTCCGCATCGGGGAAGGCCTCAAGCGTCTTCGCATCGGCGCTCTCAACGGACTTGAAGGGATGCCCCTTGAATTCCATGATGCTCTGGAGTGCGAATTCATCGACGGGGTCGGTGAGGAATACGACCTCTATGCCCTTGCGGCGGAACTGGCCGAGATGGGGATTGACGCGGGCGGCCTCAAGAGACGATCCGGCGGCATACCAGATCTCCTTCTGCTCCGACTTCATGCGGGAGACATAGTCGTCGAAGCTGACGAGCCTGTCCTCCTGCGTGCTGGAGCGGAAGCGGAGCAGCGGCGCGATGCGGTCCCTGTACTGATAGCTGTCGAAGCCGAACTTGATGTACCGGCCGTGCAGCTCCCAGAGCTTTTCGTACTTCTCCGCATCTTTCGCGGCAACGTTGATATTGACCGTAGTCTTGCACTTGTCATTCGGACGGGCGGTATAATCAACGCTTCTGTCGGCCTCCGCTAGGATCAGAC
>JAKSQA010000138.1 GCA_024404335.1 Mailhella sp. | reverse complement strand
CCATGAGGATGCCGGGCACGAAGCCGCCGATGAAGAGGTCGGCGATGGAGACGTTGGCGATTGAGCCGTAGACGACCAGCGTGACCGACGGCGGGATGACGATGCCCACCGTGCCGCCCGATGCCACGACGGCTGCTGCGAAGGAGCGGGGGTAGCCGCGCTTCTCCATCTCGTCGATCATGGCGGCGCCGATGGCGGCGGTGGTGGCGGCGGAGGAGCCGGAAAGGGCTGCGAAGAACATGCCGGCCACGGCGACCACGAGGGCCAGGCCGCCTGCCATGGCGCCCACGAGGGCCATCGAGAAGTCGACGATGCGGCGTGTGACGCCGCCGGCCGACATGAACGCCCCTGCGAGCATGAAGAAGGGGACGGCGAGGAAGGAGTAGGAGTCGACGGCCGTGAACATCTTCTGCACGACGGCGATGAGCGGGGTGCCCATCACGGTGGACATGGTGATGGCCGAGGAGAGGCCGAGGCCCACGCCGATGGAGGCGCCTGTGGCGAGGATGACGGCGAATGACGAAAGGATGATCCAGAGTGCCATTGCTGTCCTCCTACTTCACTTCATCCGCGGGGGCGCGGAGGACTTTGATGAGGTTTTCCACGGTGTAGAGCAGCATGACGAGGCACCCGTAGGGGATGACCGCATAGACGTACGACATCGGGATCTGCATTGCGGCGGAGGTCTGGAAGCTCGCAAGCATCACCATGCGGCCGCCATGCCAGACCATGATGCCCAGGAAGGCGATGGAGAACACGTCGGCCAGGATGCGGCAGGTGCGCAGGGCATTGCCGCTGATGCGGCTTGTCAGCGTCTCGATGGCCATGTGCCCGCCGGTGCGCGCGAGCAGGGGGAGGGAAAGGAAGACGGTCCACACGAAGAGGTACCGGGCCAGCTCCTCACCCCAGGCGGGGGTGTAGCTGAACACATAGCGGCTGACGACCTGCGCGAAAACAAGGACGAGCATAAGCCCGATGCAGAGAATGGTCAGCTTTTTGAGCATATAGTCGATGAAATTGAAAAAGGCGGTCATGCTGTCTCCGGTGGGAAGGAAGAAGGGGCCGGAGGGCGGACGCCCCCGGCCCCGGTAACGCGGCTACTTGATGGCCTGGATGGCCTTGATCGTGGCGTCGCCGAACTTCTTGGTGTACATGGCCCATACGGGGGCGGTGGCCTTGGCGAAGGCTTCCTTGTCGACGTCGTCGTTGATCACGGCATTGCCGCGGTCTTCGATGGTCTTGCGGAAGACGCCTTCCTTGTCACGGCAGAGCTGGCGCTGCCAGTCGCGGGTGTCTTCGGCGGCCTTGCGCAGGATGGCCTGCTGCTCGGCGTTCAGCTTCGACCAGGACATGGCGCTGATGAGGACGGGCTCGGGGGCATAGGTGTGGGCGGTGAGGGAGATGTACTTCTGCACTTCATCGAAACGCTTGGTGGCGATGTGGGAGAAGGGGTTCTCCTGGCCGTCCACGGTGCCCTGCTGCAGAGCGCTGAAGAGCTCATTCATGGCCATGGGAGTGGGGCTGGCGCCGAGGCTCTTCATCATCTCGATGTAGACGGGCTGTTCCATGACGCGGATCTTGAGGCCGTTCATGTCGGCGGGGGTCTTAATCGGACGCTTGCTGTTGGTCATGTGGCGGACGCCGTTCTCCCAGATGGCGAGGGTGATCATGCCGCGGCTCTCACCCTTTCTGCAGAGCTCCATGCCCACGGTGTCGAGTGCCTTGTAGGCGTGCTGGACGTCGCGGAAGATGAAGGGGAGGTCGAACACGGAGACTTCGGGGATGAAGTTGCCGAGCACGGCGGTGCCGGTGAGGGTCATGTCGACGGTGCCGAAGGTGAGGCCCTCGACGAGGTCGCGCTGGTTGCCGAGCTGGCTTGAGGGGAAGACCTGGATCTCGACGGCGCCGTTGGTGCGCTCCTTGACGAGTTCGGCGAAGTGGGTGGCGCCCATGCCGTAGGGGTTCTCAGGTTCGGCGATATGGCCGAGCTTGAGGGTCACGGGGCCGGCGAGGCAGACCGATGCGCTGAGTAGGACGCCGGTGACGGCGGTCAGAAGAGTGCGGAACATTGCTGACTCCTTTGGTTGATGTGCGCCGCAGGGGAAGCGCAGGGATTGTTCCCATGCGGAAAGGTCTGCACAAGCAAGATACCATCCGGCAGGGAAAATGAAAAGCCGTTTTGGCAGGATAGGGAAAAAAAGCCCCCGCACGGCAGCGCCGTGCGGGGGCTGCGGAGGCTATGGGGAAGCCTTACTTCGCGAGGGCGTCGATGAAGGCGTTGCCGCGGGCGTTGGAGGCCTTGAGGCGGGCCTCAAGGGACTTGGCATAGGCGTCGAAGTCCGTGATGGGCTTGCGGGCCACGCCGGATTCCATGGCGGCCTTGGCGACGGCCACGGTCTCGGCGACGAGGATGCGGAAGTCAAGGGGCTTCGGGATGACGTAGTCGATGCCGAAGCTGAGGGATTCCACACCGTAGGCTTCGAGGATGTCGGCCGGGACGGGTTCCTTGGCGAGGTCGGCAAGGGCCTTGGCGGCGGCGATCTTCATGGCTTCGTTGATCTCGGTGGCCTCGACGTCGAGGGCGCCGCGGAAGATGTAGGGGAAGCCGGAGACGTTGTTGATCTGGTTGGGGTAGTCGGAGCGGCCGGTGCCCATGATGCAGTCGGGGCGGGCTTCCTTGGCGTCTTCATAGGTGATTTCCGGATCGGGGTTCGCCATGGCGAAGATGACCGGATGGTCGGCCATGGAGCGGACCATGTCCTTGGAGACGAGGTTGCCCTTGGAGAGGCCGAGGAAGAGGTGGGCGCCCTTCATGCATTCCTCAAGGGTGGCGTCCTGCTTCTGGGCGAAGGCGGCCTTGTACTGGTTCAGGCCCGCGCGGCCTTCGTAGATGAGGCCCTTGGAGTCGAACATGTAGACGTTCTCGCGCTTGACGCCGAGGGAGATGTAGAACTCGCCGCAGGCGATGCCGGCGGCACCGGCGCCGACGATGACGACCTTGAGGTCTTCGGGCTTGCGGCCGCTGATCTCGCAGGCGTTCAGCAGGGCGGCGCCGGAGATGACGGCGGTGCCGTGCTGGTCGTCATGGAAGACGGGGATGTTCATTTCCTTCTTCAGCTTCTGCTCGATGTAGAAGCATTCGGGAGCCTTGATGTCTTCGAGGTTGATGCCGCCGAAGGTGGGTTCGAGGGCCTTCACCACGTCGCAGAGGCTGTCGGGATCCTTGGTGTTGAGCTCGAGGTCGAAGACGTCGACGTCGGCGAAGTGCTTGAAGAGCACGCCCTTGCCTTCCATGACGGGCTTGCCGGCCATGGGGCCGATGTTGCCGAGGCCGAGGACGGCGGTTCCGTCGGAGACGACGGCGACGAGGTTGGCGCGGCCGGTGTAGGTGCTGACCAGGGCGGGGTCGTCCTTAATGGCGAGGCAGGGCTCGGCGACGCCCGGGGAGTAGGCCATGGAAAGGTCCTTCTGGGTGACGAAGGGCTTGGTCAGGACGACTTCGACTTTGCCGGGACGGGGCTCGGCATGGTAAGCGAGTGCTTCTTCCTTGGTGTAAAGTGCCATAGGGTAGCTCCTTTTGGGTGGTCGGGCGTCGTGCGCCGCATATTCCCGTATATGATAAGGGTTTTCCGGATTTTATCTATGCTGCAAGAGACAGGCGGTAGTTAAATTCGGACAAAATATTGCCGGATCTGGAAAAGAGAGGCGGGG
>JAKSQA010000137.1 GCA_024404335.1 Mailhella sp. | reverse complement strand
GTGTGCCCCATAGCCGGGAGTCCGGCGGAAAATTCGCCATGCCTTCCCGCAGCAGCCATGCCGCCAAGCGTGGTCGGAAATCCGGGGTTTGATTCGAAAAATTCCCTTTCTTACAAATTACGGAGGATTGGCTATGGGGGAAACAATCGGGCTATCATGCCACAAGTGCGGTTATGATAGAACCTTCAGGTTAGGCAGAGGATTCAGTTTCCGGCGCCGCCATGTCGGGACGATTGCGAATATCCGCAGCGGACTCCTTGGGGAGAAGCTGAAAAATTTCATTCTCGAACATCCTGACGGAGCGATTGATACGGGCCGGTCTTTGTTCAGGTGCGAAGAATGCGGCTTTTTTTTACGGACATGTCTCTTGGAATGTTCCTGCCCGGGCCGGAATATGAAGCATCAAAGTACACTGACACTCTGAAACAGCTTCTCAGCCGAAATCAGCCTCCTGAGTATGTATGCCCGAAATGCGGAAAACTGATTGACTCCCTCGATTGAGAACTGATTGACTCCCTCGATCCTCCCTTTGAAGCTCCGCTGGAAAAGGTTCTGTGGTCGGGAGATCTTGAGTCCAAAAAGCGTGCAGCCGGTTTTATATTTTCCGAAAGGAAAAAAGAGACCGGAACATTTACTTAAGCAGAGGTCACAGCTTTATTTCTATAGGTGAGTGTCTCGAAGGCCCCTACAGTCTTTTCGGGCGTCCTCTAGGCCCCGATGTTTTGCTAACCATTTGGAGTAATTGGTGTAATCTTCACATCAATAAAGAAATTTTAAAAAGGATTCCGGAGCGTCCATGCTCCTGCCATGCCTGCGGATACTCGTTTGACGCGCCTGATCCCGAGATGTACCGACCTATCCTGATGACTGCGGCATTCTTTGCAGCGTTTCCCAGATTTGAAAAGTTTGCGGACAGCGCCCATGAGTGCCCTCACTGCGGCGGCCATGCCGAAGAGGCGGATTTTAAAGTAATGATGAATCTGCGCAGGAAGGGAAGTCGCACTGTCGCAATGGGCGACTGGCGCAAGTGCGGCGGCGAAGACCTGATGACGTGCCTTGCCTGCCCGAGCTGCAGACCGCCGCTGTATTTTACCGGACCGGGCTGCTGGGACTGATAGCCTGCCGGCCTGCATTCTGATAGACATACCGGAAAGGGAATTAAATGACTGCCGGGCACGTTGTCGAAGTCGGCTTCGCCTCTCCGGGACGGACGCATCGACTTCCGGAAGAGGGCGGTTCCGAAAGATAGCTTCTCACATGAAACCAACGAAAAAAGCATAGGGAAACTTTTCTATGAGATCATGCGACTGCTGGAATGCAGAGGATTGGAGCCGCCGATACGGCTCCGTGCAGAGAATCCCTGAGGAGGAGCGCAGAGGCGCCTGGCGGGAGCTTCTGAAGGAAGTCTATCGTTCTACCGTAGATGCCGTACGGAACGGCTTCTACATCCTTCCCAACGGACGGCGCGTGGATATTCCCGATCCGGCGGAGACGGGGGCCTGCACGAAGTTCTATTCGAAGGAAATGACGCCTCCGCTTTCCTCTGCCCGCGGCGGCGGAGATGAGCGCAGCACGAGCGGCATGGTGCCCGTGGAAGTGATCGAGGATGACTGCCTCGCCGTGGCCCGCCGTCTCGTCAAGGAGGGGTACCGGCCCGCCGTTCTCAATATGGCCAGCGCGGAGAATCCCGGGGGAGGCGTGCATAGAGGCTCAAATGCGCAGGAGGAATACCTCTTCCGATGCTCGGACTATTTCCGTTCGCTGTACCGGTATGTCGATTACGGCAGAGAGTACGGCGTCGGCAGGGATCCGTCGTGCAGCTATCCGCTGCACCCTAGGTTCGGCGGCGTGTTCAGCCGGGGCGTGACGGTGTTCCGCGGCGTGCAGAAAGAGGGCTATCCCTTCCTTGAAGAGCCCTGGCAGGTCGATTTCATCGCCGTGGCAGGCGTGGCCTATCCTGAAACAGTGCGGATGCCCGACGGAACGCTCCGCCTTTCGAAGCGCGACGAGGCCGTCACCCGCGACAAGATACGGACCATATTCAGCATCGCCGTCGACAACGGCGTGGAAACGCTCGTGCTGGGCGCCATGGGCTGCGGCGCATTCCGGAATCCGCCGGAGCATATCGCAGAGCTTTTCCGCGAGGTCCTGCAGGAGCCGCGCTTCCTGAACGCATTCGAAAAGGTGGTGTTCGCCATCAGGACGAGCCACAGCTCGCGCCGCGGCGCCGACGGCAGATCCCTCCCGCAGGTGTTCAGGGATGCCTTTGCAGTGAAGCACGTCCCCGGAACCTTCAGGGATATCACGCGCTTCATCGAGCCCTTCAGCGCCGGCACACAGGGCCGGATGGAAGGCGGCAAGCCCGGAGCGGACGGCGTGATAACCTTTCCGCATGCGGTATATGATGAATCGGTCGATGAATTTCTCCAGGTCTTCTACGACATCCATGAACGTCACCCCGAACTTGAGGTACGGAACTACCTGGATCTGAAGGGTGAGGCTCTAAAACATGGCGGATCCCTTGAGGAATGGGATTCCTGGTGCGGCACACTTGATCTCAGGCAGCTCTTCCAGGCACTGGCGATATTCATCCGCGGCGACCGTTTCTGTGACGGATTCCTTCTCGACGGCCTGGAAAGCGGAATGATCTTCAAGGTTCTTGAGCATATACGCAGGCTGGATTCATGAACCTGTCTCCGCTTGCCTGCGGGACGGATTCATGAAATTGTCGCAGCGGAGGCGGCCTGTTACTGCCCTCGTGCTATGAAAGAAATCACGGAACGCATGATGCCGGAACGGGTGCGGAGGTCAGCATCGGCGCAGCCCGATAAAACGGAGGTGGAAATGGAACAGGCAAGGAAAAGCATCAATGATGAGGGTGTCCTGTCCAGGGCCAGGGGCTGCCTTTTCGGGCAGTTCGCCGGTGATTCCCTCGGCGGGCTTGTGGAATTCAGCAGACCTGAGATGATCCGGCGGATGTATCCTCCGTCCGGTCCGCGCCTTCTGGAGAACGGCGGGCACTGGAACATCCTTGCGGGGCAGCCTACGGACGACTCGGAGATGGCGCTCGCCCTTGCCCGGAGCATAGTCCTGAACGGCGGCTTCGATAAGGGGAAGGTCCATGAGGCCTACATCGACTGGCTGCGATCCCGCCCCTTTGACATGGGGATCACCATCAGCAATGCGCTGCAGGGGTGCCCCTCGCCAAGGAGCGAGGCGAACGGCGCCATGATGCGCGTCAGCCCGCTGGCGGTCTACGGCGCGGGCATGGACTGGCGCGAGCTGTGGCGCATGGCCGACGAGGACGCCGCGCTCACCCATATCAACACGGCCTGCCGGAACGCCACATCCATGTTCGCCATCCTTGTGGCCGACGCCGTATGGACCGGGGACACCCCGGAGGCGCTGGTGGAGCGCATGCTCGCAAGGGCGGCGGAGATGAAGGCGGACAGCGGCATCATCCGCCTTGCCGAGGATTCCCGCACCGCGCCCCCGGCCGACTACATCCATTCCATGGGCTGGGTGCGCATCGCCTTCGGCAACGCCCTTTGGCACCTCATGAACACAGGCAGCACCGAAGATGCCGTGTGCGCCACCGTCGCCAAAGGCGGCGACACCGACACGAATGCGGCGATCTGCGGCGCACTCATGGGCGCGGCGTACGGCGAGGAATCTGTTCCGCTCCAGTGGAGGCAGAGCATCCTCGACTGCAGGCCCGGGAAGGAAAACCGGAAGACA
>JAKSQA010000136.1 GCA_024404335.1 Mailhella sp. | reverse complement strand
GACATCTATACCGATGAACGCGAAATCGTCGTCATCGACAACGACCTGAAGGTGCAGCGATGCAGACAGTAAAAGCCCTCGACCTCAGCCGCAACGACATGCGCTGGGTCATAGAACACGACCCCGACCGCTGCACCATGTGCGGAAGCTGTGTGGCGCAGTGCACCCAGAACGCCATCGAGGCGGTCATGCTGCGCAGGGACGTCACCGTCTCCGAAGCCGACGTGCCGGAGCCTCTGAGCCGCCATGCCGCGCACCCCGTCATACGCCAGAAGGTGTCGCTCGCCACGCAGTGCGTGGGCTGCGGCTTCTGCAGCAAGGTGTGCCCCAACGACGCCATCCGCCCCGTGCGCAACACCGACCAGCGCATGCCGGTCATCGCCCGCGCCAACGGCACCATCAAGCGCGGCGGCCGCAGCAACCTCAGCACGCAGCGCACGCTGGACTCCATCGTGGTAGGCCGCATCAGCCAGATGACCGACCCTGCGCTCGATTCCGAGCGCCATACCTTCGACATGCGCGCCCCGCTTGGCCGCGTACTCCTCTCCCACGAGCTCCCGCTTGAAGTGAAGGACGGCAAGCTCGTCAAAACCGGCTCCACGCCCCCCGTCAACTGGATATACCCGCTCATCTTCAGCGACATGTCCATCGGCGCTCTCTCCACCCGCGCGTGGGAGGCCATCGCCATGGCCGCCGCATACCTCAACGAGGAATGCGGCCTGCCCGTCCGCATGAGCTCAGGCGAAGGCGGCATGCCCGTCAAACTGATGGAATCCGACCATCTCAAATACTTCATCCTGCAGATCGCCTCGGGCCCCTTCGGCTGGGACCGCATCGTCAAGGCCCTGCCCCGCATGAAGACCGACCCCGCGGGCGTGCTCATCAAGATCGGCCAGGGCGCCAAGCCCGGCGACGGCGGACTCCTGCCCGCCGCCAAGGTCGCACCGCACATCCAGGCCATCCGCGGCGTTCCCAAGTCGACCCTCCACTCGCCGCCGAACCACCAGGGCCTGTACTCCATCGAGGAATCCGTGCAGAAGATGCACCTCTCGCTGAACGCGGCCTTCGGGTTCCGTGTTCCCGTGGCCATCAAGTGCGCGGCCTCGGCCACCTCGGTCTCGGTGTACAACAACCTCCTCCGCGACCCGTACAAGATCTGCGGCGGCTTCTTCCTCGACGGCATCCAGGGCGGCACTGGCGCCGCCAACGAGGTCTCCCTCGACCACACGGGCCACCCCGTCGTCTCGAAGCTGCGCGAATGCTACCTCGCCGCCGTGAAGCAGGGCCTGCAGGGGCAGATCCCCCTCTGGGCGGGCGGCGGCATCGGCCTCACGGGCAACGCCGCGGCCGACGCCTTCAAGATGATGTGCCTCGGCGCCAACGGCGTGTTCTGCGCCAAGATCCTCATCCAGATCCTCGGCTGCGTGGGCAACGAGAACGGCCGCTGCAACAACTGCTCCAACGGCCGCTGCCCCAACGGCATCTGCTCGCAGGACCCCAGGCTCGTCGCACGGCTCGACATCGACAAGGGCGCCCAGGCCATCGTCGACTACGTCCTCGCCTTCGACAGCGAACTCCGCAAGCTCATGGCCCCCGTCGGCAACAGCTCGCTCCCGGTAGGCCGCTCCGACGCCCTCGTCTCCACCGACAGGGCCGTCGCCGACAAGCTCAACATCTCCTATGCCTGCTAAGGGGTACGGCATGTTCATCATAGACACTCTCAGCGAACATCAGCGCATGTCCACCCAGGACCTGCTGATGACCATAGGCAGGGCCGTGGCCCAGGGCGAAACGAAGTTCGTCATCAGCGCGTCGGGCCAGCACGACATCGGCGGCCCCCTCTGGAACCCCGAAGGCAAGACGCTGCACTTCACGGTGACGAATCCCGGCCAGCGCGTGGGCTGCATGGGCCTCGCCAACACCGAGCTCGTCGTGGAAGGCACCGCCCCGGCCGACGTCGGCTGGCTCAACTCCGGCGCGCGCATCATCGTCAAGGGCGATGCGGGCGACACCGCGGGCCACTGCGCCGCCTCCGGCACCATCTACATCGCCGGCAGGGTGGGCACCCGTTCCGGCTCGCTCATGAAGCACGACCCGCTCTACAGCGAGCCCGAGCTCTGGATACTCAAGAACACCGGCTCGTTCCCCTGCGCGTTCATGGGCGGCGGCAGGATCATCGCCCGCGGCCGCGACAGCGAAGCCTTCCCCTCCGTCCTCGGCGAACGCGCCTGCGTGGGCATGGTGGGCGGCACCGTCTACTTCCGCGGCAACCCTGGCAGCTATGCCGAGAACGACGTGCGCATCGCCGACCTCGACGCAGAGGACATCGCCTTCCTCACCGAGGGCATGCGCCACTTCCTCACCGCCATCGAGCACGAGGAGCTCATGCGCGAGCTCACCGTGTGGAGCGAATGGCGCAAGCTCGTGCCCTGCGGAAGCTCCGCCGCGCCGAAGCCCCTCTCCATGAGCGAGTTCCGCGCATCCAAATGGGTGAAGGGCGGCATCTTCAGCGACGTCGTCTCCGACGACTTCAAGGTGAGCTCGCTCGTCATGCGCGGCGACCACCGGCTGCGCGTCCCCTCCTGGGACAACTCCCGCACCGCGGCCCCATGCGAACACGCCTGCCCGTCGCACATTCCGAGCAGGAAGCGCTTCGACCTGCTGCGCCGCGGAAAGACCGAGGAGGCCCTCAGGCTCGTCCTCGACTACTCGCCCTTCCCCGGATCCGTCTGCGGCGGCGTCTGCCCCAATCTCTGCATGGACGCCTGCACCCGCGGCCGCGGCATCGACTTCCCCATCCGCATAGGCGAGCTCGGCCGCGAATCGGCCCGGCTTGAAGCCCCGGCCCCTGCCGCGTCCACCGGAAAGAAGGCCGCCGTCATCGGCTCCGGCGTCGCCGGCCTCTCCGCCGCATGGCAGCTCGCCCTGAAGGGCCACGCCGTGACCGTGTACGAAGCCGACGACGTCATCGGCGGCAAGATCGAACAGGCCATACCCCGCGGACGACTCAGCCATGAGGTGCTCGAGGCGGAGATAGCCCGCATCGCCTCCCTGGGCGTGAAGTTCGTGACGTCGTGCCGCGTCGACGCGAAGAAGTTCGAGTCGCTGCGCAGGGCGAACGACGCCGTCATCGTCGCCGTGGGCGGCACGAAGTCCCGCATCTTCGACTGGCCCGGCAAGGAGCGCATCGTCTCCGGCCTCGACTACATGAAGGCCGTCAACCGCGGCGAGCATCCGAAGACGGGCAGGAACGTCATCGTCATTGGCTGCGGCAACGCCGGCATGGACGCCGCCGCAGGCGCCTATGCCGAGGGCGCCGAGCATGTGACCTGCATCGACGTGCAGAAGCCCGCGGCCTTTGCGAAGGAAATCGAGCATATCGAATCCCTCGGCGGCGAGCTCGTATGGCCCGTCATGACGAAGGAGGTCACCGACCGTGGCATCATCGCCTCCGACGGGCGCCTCATTCCCGGCGACATGGTCATCATCACCATCGGCGAGGAGCCCGAGATCGGCTTCCTCCCCGAAGGCGTGAAGACCTTCCGCGGCAGCTGGCTCGTGCCCGGCGCCGACCGCAGCATCCTTCCCGGCGTATTCGCTGCAGGCGACGTCATCAGGCCCGGCCTGCTCACCGCCGCCATCGGCTCGGGAGCCGAGGCCGCCGAAGCGGCCGACGCATGGATGGAAGGCCGCGCCTATGCCCCCGCCCCCGTGAAGGAAGCCGCCGGCTCCGCCCTCAGCCTCGAATACTTCAGCAGGGTCG
>JAKSQA010000135.1 GCA_024404335.1 Mailhella sp. | reverse complement strand
AGTTCATCCGCACCTGGTGCGACCTCAAGCTCTGGCACCTGCAGTTCAACGTGCTCAATCAGGAAACCCTGATCGCCGCCCAGAAGGATCCCCAGAAGTACCGCAACCTGATCGTCCGCGTGGCCGGTTACAGCGCCTACTTCGTCGACCTCTCCGCCGACCTCCAGAACGACCTGATCGCCCGTACCGATCATGACACCATCTAACAACCGCTGAATACACGGCCGGCGTACCATCCGTAAGGATGGGCCGCCGGCCGTCCTTTTTCCCCGAAGCCCCGGCCATGGGGCGCAGACAGAGAGGTCCACATGCCCAGTACCTTCGAAGACAGAAAAGTCACCGGCCAGGTCTTCAACATCCAGAAATATTCCGTTCACGACGGCCCCGGTATCCGTACCATCGTGTTCACCAAGGGCTGCCCTCTCAAGTGCCGCTGGTGCAGCAATCCGGAATCGCAGCTCCTCAAGCCCCAGATGGCCTTCAACCCCGCCCGCTGCATCTCTCCTGAGAAGTGCGGCTACTGCGTGACCGCATGCCCTCACAAGGCCATCTCCGCCGAAGGCGGTGCGCTCAATATCGACTGCACTCCCTGCGCCGACTGCGCCAACCTTGACTGCACGAAGGTCTGCCCTGCGAAGAGCCTCATCACCTACGGCGAGACGAAGTCGGTTGACGAAGTCATGAAGGTCGTCGCACAGGACGCCATCTTCTATTCCCGCTCCGGCGGCGGCATGACCATTTCCGGCGGCGAGCCGCTTTTCCAGATCAACTTCGCCCTGGCGCTTCTCCGCGAGGCCCAGCGCAAGCGCATCAAGACCGCCATCGAATGCTGCGGCTGCATCCCCTGGGAGAGCCTCGAACAGGCCGCCCCGCTTCTCAACAACATCCTCTTCGATATCAAGCACACCGACAGCGAGAAGCACAAGTGGGGCACCGGTGTGGGCAACGAGCTCATCATCTCCAACCTTAAGAAGCTGCTCGAGCAGTTCCCCGACAAGCCCGTCCTCGTGCGCACGCCCGTCATCCCCGGCTTCAACGACGATGACGAGACGGCGCGCTCCATAGGCCGCCTCCTCAAGGGCTACGCCAATGTCTCGTACGAGGCGCTTCCCTACCACCGCCTCGGCACGCAGAAGTACGCGTATCTCGGCAGGGAATACCTCCTGGGCGATGTGACCCTCCCCGCGGGAACCGCCGAACGCATCCAGTCCATCGTCGACGAGGAGCGCGGAGCGAAGTAGCAGGGAATTTCCTCCGTACCGCCCGGAAAGCTATACAAGGGCCGTTTTTCGGTGTATGTTTCCGGAAGGTGCGGATTCCGCCGATCCGGCGGATGATCTGACGATACCTATATGATAAAAACGGCGTCGGCACAGGGCGCTGTCTTCCGATCAAACACAACAGAGGTTGTTCATGAAGATTATCGATTTCCGTTTCAGGCCGCATACCGAGGCCATACTCAACGGCATCAAGAACAGCACCATGTTCAAGGCCAGCTGCGAAGCCAGCGGCTTTGACAAGTGGCAGCCCAAGCAGCTCCCCGAGATCGTCGAAGAACTCAAGGCCCGCGGCGTCGTCAAGTGCTGCGTGAGCGGCCGTGACGCGAGCACCACCTACGGCTTCCCGGACAATAACGGCAGCGTTCTCGAATTCTGCCGCGCCTATCCCGATCTCTTCCTCGGCTTCTGGGGCATCGATCCTCATAAGGGCATGGACGCCGTCCGCCTTGTCGAGAAGGTCGTCAAGGAATACGGCATGGCCGGTATCGCCACCGACCCCTACCTCGCCCACATCTCCCCCTGCGAAGCCCGCTACTATCCCATCTACGCCAAGTGCTGCGAGCTCGATGTGCCGGTCTTCGTGACCATGGCTCCTCCGCCCCAGGTCGCCGGTGCCGCCATCACCTACACCGATCCCCGCGACATCGACATCGTCGCCCGCGACTTCCCCGATCTGAAGATCATCATGAGCCACGGCGGCTATCCCTATGTCCAGGAAGCCATCTACGCGTGCTACCGCAACAAGAACGTGTACATGGACATCTCCGAGTACGAAGTGGCTCCCATGTCCGAGACCTATATCTCCGCCATGAAGAACATGATTGCCGACAAGGTCCTGTTTGCCAGCGCCCATCCCTTCGTTGCCCAGGATGAATGCATCGCCAACTACAACGCCATGGACCTCCCCGACGGCGTGCGCGAGAAGATCATGTACAAGAACGCCTGCAAGGTGCTCGGCCTCACCGACAACTTCGATGATCCCAAGTCCCCCACGCAGGACAACTCCGCCTACAGCTTCCTTCTGTAGTATCTGAAATGAAGGCCGGCCTGTCCCTCCCGTCATCATGGCGGGAGGGCGCCGGCCTTTGTTTTGCGCGGCGCCGCCGCTGCCGCTGCCTGCCGGACTTCCTCCGGGCAGTCTGTGGTCGGCTCCTCAGCATCCGCCTCACGGCGCATATTTCCCGTTTGCCTCTAAAGCTCCACACCTCCAGAACGGGCGGAGCTTTTTTTATTGCCGGCCTTCATGCCGAAGCGGGCCCTGGATATGTATTCCGAATTCATTGACTACATCGAACAGGTTTTCGACCTGTTCCAGGACGGCATCTGGATAAGCGATCCTGAATCCAGATGCCTCTTCGTGAATCGCAAGTACGAGGAGCTCAGCGGATTCTCCAAGGAGAGCATGATAGGCCGGAAGGCCACGAGCATCCAGCAGGAAGGCATCTTCAGCGTCGCAGTCAATCCCGAGGTCATCGAGACCGGTAGGCCGGTCTCGAAGATCCAGAAGCTTTCCAACGGACGCTACCTCTCTCTGGACGGCTACCCTGTGATCGATGACAAGGGCAGGGTGCTTATGTGCGTGACGTTCATCAAGGATGTCAGCACAATCATCGACATGCAGAGCCGTCTTTCGCACCAGCAGGACCTGCTGAAGACCTTCATCAGGATCAACAACACCTCGATGAGCGAGACGGAGGAGGACGGAAGCAGCTTCATCGAAAGCTCGGCGATGGGCGACTTCATGTCGCGCACCCGTTCCATAGCGCAGACCGATGTCTCCATCCTCATACTCGGCGAGACCGGCGTGGGCAAGGATGTCATGGCCCAGCGCGTCCATGCGCTGAGCAAGCGTTCGAGCCGCCCCTTCATCAAGGTCGACTGCGGCAGCATCGCTCCCGGCCTCATTGAGTCCGAGCTTTTCGGCTATGTGGGCGGCGCATTTTCCGGCGCAAGCAAATCGGGGCGCATAGGGCTGATCGAAGCCGCTTCGGGCGGCACGGTCTTCTTTGACGAAGTCGGCGAGCTGCCGCTTACGCTTCAGACCCGGCTCCTCCGCTTCCTTCAGGACGGCGAGATCGTGCGCGTGGGCGCCAACACGCCCAGGAAAATCGATGTCCGTGTCATCGCCGCTACGAACAAGGATCTGGAGAAGGCCGTTGCGAAGGGCGAGTTCCGGAACGACCTCTACTACAGGCTCAAGATCGCCGTGCTCAACATCCCTCCGCTCCGCCGCCGCAAAGAAGACATCCTGCCCATGGCGGAATACTTCCTGAACGGATTCTGCAGAAGGTACGGAAGGCCCGTCTCCCTCTCGGAAGGCGCGAAGAACGTGCTCTTGGCGTACGACTGGCCCGGAAACGTGCGCGAGCTCAAGAATCTGATGCAGGAGACCGTCGTCACCTGCCCCGGTGCGGAGGTGCGCTCCGAGCATCTTTCCATATCCGCGTCGGGGTCCGATTCCTCATCCGCAGCCGAGGAGGGCATAGGGGCTGACATCGACTTCACCGACCGTGACTACCATGACGTCATGCGCGAGCTTGAGAGCCGCATGC
>JAKSQA010000134.1 GCA_024404335.1 Mailhella sp. | reverse complement strand
ATCTTCCTCCCCACCCTCTGCCACCTCCACCCCATCGACCACAAGCCCGGCACCTGCCGCGTCTGCGTTGTGGAAGCGACCCGCGCCGATGGAAGCACCAGCCTCCCCACGGCCTGCAACACGCCGCTTGAGGAAGGCATGCGCGTCGAGACCAGGTCCATCAAGGCCCGCCGCGCCCAGAAGCTCCAGGTCGAGCTCATATTCGCCGACCACCAGCAGGACTGCGTATCCTGCGCCCGCCACGGCGACTGCGAACTGCAGGACCTCGGCCGCTATGTCGGCCTTACGGAGAACCGCTTCGCATCGCACATGAGCTCCAACCGCCCCTTCGACGACTCCATGCGCGGCATGGTCCGCGATATGACGAAGTGCGTGCGCTGCATGCGCTGCGAGGAAGTCTGCCGCAAGGTACAGGGCGTCGCCGCCCTCACGCTTGACGGCACGGGCGTCAACACCTACATAGGCGTCGGCCTTGCCGCCGACCAGGGCGCCTCGGCCTGCATCCAGTGCGGCCAGTGCACCCTCGTCTGCCCCACCGGCGCCCTTGCCGAGCGCGACCAGAACGACGAAGTGCTCGACATGCTCGCCAGCCCCGAGATCAAGACCGTCTTCAGCTTCGCCCCCTCGGTGCGCGTCACCCTCGGCGAGGCGTTCGGCTTCGACCACGGCGCCAACGTCGAAGGCCGCATCGTCGCCGCGCTCCGCAGGCTCGGCGCCGACGTCATCCTCGACACCGACTTCTCCGCCGACGTCGTCATCATGGAGGAAGGCACGGAACTGCTCGGCCGCATCAAGAACGGCGGCGTGCTGCCCATGTTCACCTCGTGCTGCCCCGGATGGATGAACTTCGCCGAAAAGCACGTCCCCCAGGTGCTTCCCCACATCTCCTCCACCCGTTCGCCCCAGGCCGTCCAGGGCGCGCTCATCAAGAGCTACCTCCCCGGCAAGATGGGCATCGACGCCGGCTCCATCCGCGTCATCTCCATCATGCCCTGCACGGCGAAGAAGGACGAGGCCGCGAGGCCCCAGCTCGCCACCGACGGCAGGCCCGACACCGACGTCGTGCTCACCGTGCGCGAGTTCGCCCGCCTGCTCGAGCGCTGCGGGGTCGACCTTGCGGCTCTTGAGCCCGAGCCCTTCGACAATCCCTTCATGAGCGACTCCACCGGCGCCGCCGTCATCTTCGGCACCACCGGCGGCGTCATGGAAGCCGCCATCCGCACCGTGTACAGCGTGCTCAACGGCGGAAAGGAACTCGAGGGAGTGGATTTCACGCCCGTGCGCGGAACCGAAGGCCTGCGTGAAGCCGAGGTGGCCCTCGGCGAAGGCAACCCGACCATAAAGGTCGCCATCTGCCACGGCCTTGCGAATGCCAGGAAGCTGGCCGAGCAGGCGGCAGCCGGCACCTCCCCCTACACCTTCGTCGAAGTCATGGCCTGCCCCGGCGGCTGCGTCGACGGCGGCGGCACCTGCCGCGTCAAGGGTGACTACCACCCCGACGCCGCGAAGCGCCAGCAGGGACTGTACGCCATCGACAGGGCCATGCCCCGCAGGCAGTCGCATCACAATCCGCAGGTGCGCATGCTCTATGCGGACTTCCTGGGCGAGCCGAACTCGCACAAGGCCCATGAGCTGCTCCATACGCACTACAGCGACCGTAGCAGCCAGGAGACGACCAGCATCTCCTCGGCCCGCAGCCGCGTGACGCTGACCGACCGATAGGAGCGGACAAAACGCATTCTCCCCCAGGGGCGGCACTGCCGCCCCTGTTTTTTTTCCGCCAACCGTCACGAGCCGCATCGGACAGGGGCCGGACGGGCTTGTGCTCCGCCTGTCTCTGTGGGAGAAAGACGCCATGAAAAACGGAGGCCGCCCATGACCATGCCCGTCGACGAATCCATTCCCCAGCTGCTTGACGCCCTTGCGGCCGACCACCGCGCAGTGCTCACCGCTCCGCCCGGCTCGGGCAAGACGACCCGCGTGCCGCTGCATCTCATGCGCCATATCCGCGGCACGATACTCATGCTTGAGCCCAGGCGCATCGCCGCACGCTCCGCAGCACGGTACATGGCATCGGAGCTCGGCGAGAAGCCCGGCGGCCGGATAGGCTACAGGGTGCGCCTTGAAAGCCGCGTCGGCAGGGATACCAGGGTCGAGATCATCACGGAGGGGATCCTCACGCGCAGGCTGGTGGACGACCCCGGTCTCGAAGGCGTCGGGTGCGTCATCTTCGACGAATTCCATGAGCGCTCCCTGCACGCCGACACGGGCCTCGCGCTCTGCCTGGAGGTCCAGCAGGCCCTCAGGCCCGACCTGGACATCCTCGTCATGTCCGCCACCATCGACAGCGATGCCACGGCCTCCTACATGTCTCCCTGCCGCGTCATCAGGGCCGAAGGCCGCATGTGGCCCGTAGACATACGGTACGACCCTCTCCCCGGAGGAAACGCCGCGGCCCCGAACAGAAGGCGCGAGCTGTGCCGGCACATGGCCGCCGTCATCCGGAAGGCCCTTTCCGTCGAATCGGGCTCCCTGCTCGCCTTCCTCCCCGGCAGGGCCGAAATACGCATGACCGCCGAGGAGCTGGGCGCGATGCCCCCCTCGACCGACCTCTTCCCCCTCTACGGCGAGCTCTCCCCGGCAGAACAGGATGCCGCCATCGCTCCGGCTGCTCCGGGGCGCCGCAAGGTCGTGCTTGCCACCTCCATAGCGGAGACAAGCCTCACCATCGAAGGCATCCGCATCGTGGTCGACAGCGGCCTCACGCGCACCTCGCGCGTTTCCGCCGCCACCGGCATGAGCGCCCTTGTGACGGAGAACGCCACACAGGATGCCGCCGACCAGAGGGCCGGCCGTGCGGGCCGTCTGGAGCCCGGCGTGTGCATCCGCATCTGGCCCGAAGGCCTTCCCCTCCTGCCCTCACGGCGGCCCGAGATAGCCGAGGCCGACCTCGCCCCCTTCCTTCTCGACATGCTGGCATGGGGAGCCGATCCCGCAGGCATGGATTTCATGACGCCGCCCCCCGCCCCGTCGCTGAAGCGCGCCGAAGCCCTTCTGACAGACCTCGGCGCCGTACGGACCGAGGGAAGCATCCGCTCGCTCACCCCGCTCGGGCGCGCCATGGCCTCCATGCCCATGCACCCCCGTCTGGCCCGCATGGTGCTTGCCGCGGAAGGGCACGGCCATCTTGCCGCCGCCATCGCCGCCCTTGCCGAGGAGCGGCCCGCATCGCGCTGCTGCGACATGCGCACCCTGCTCCCCGAGCTGGGGCGGAATTCCCGGCTTTCCGCCGCGGCTGCCCAGATATACGGCCTTGCGGAATATCCGGGTCGCTTCTCCCTGCGCGAGGCGATGCTTGACGAGGCATCGGCCGGAGCGCTCATCAGCCTCGCCTGGCCCGACCGGATCGCACGGAAGCGCTCCCGCGGAAAGTTCCTGCTCGCTTCGGGGCGCGGAGCCGAGATGGCGGAGGATGACGCGCTTGCCGGCGAGGAGCTCCTCGCCGTGGCGGCCATGGACGGCGGAGCCTCCGGCTCCGGAAGGATATTCCTTGCCGCCCCCCTTTCATCGGAAGAGCTTGAGGAGCTCCACGGCCGCGGAACGGAGGCGGACACCGTGGAATGGGATCCCCGCACCGAAGCCGTATCGGCACGGCATACGCGATCCTTAGGCGCGATCGTCCTTGAGGAGCATCCCCTTTCCGGGGGCAGGGCCCCTGCCGGCGCCATCCTCTCCGCAGTCCTGCAGGGAATAGGGGATCTCGGCCTGGACTGCCTGCCCTGGACCCAGGGCCTGCGGCGGTGGCAGGCGCGCACGGCGCTGCTGCGCCCGCTGGAAG
>JAKSQA010000133.1 GCA_024404335.1 Mailhella sp. | reverse complement strand
AGGTTTATTTAGGAAGGCTCCAGCAATCCGCTGGAGCCTTTCGCTTTTTAAGCGCATGCCTGCTTCCGGCGTTGCCAAAGAGGGATTCTGCGCATACAATCCGGGGCACATGTCCGAACTTTTGTACGCACTTCGGGTGTTTCCGAACTTCTGCGGACTGATATGAGGTTGACTATGATTACATCGTCTGATGCCGCATTTGAGGATTTCCGAGATCTCCTTCTCCGTTATCCGGCCCTTGCCGAATGTGCTCAGAGCATACGGGATGCCTATGACCTTTTCGCCGCATCCTACGAGGCAGGCGGCAAGCTGATCATTGCCGGCAACGGCGGCTCCGCAGCGGATGCGGAGCATATCGTCGGCGAGCTCATGAAGAGCTTCAGAAGGAAGCGTCCTCTTGAGGAGGCTCTTGCCGCCCGGATGCAGGCGATTGATCCCGGCCTGGGCGGAGAACTCGCAAAGGGGCTGGAAACGCCTCTTGCGGCCGTTCAGCTCTGCGGAAACGAGTCTCTCTCCACGGCGTTCGCCAATGATGTGAACGGGCAGTTCGGCTTCGCCCAGCAGCTTCTCGGATACGCTCGTCCCGAGGATGTCTTCCTTGCGATCACGACCTCCGGAAACAGCAGGAACATCCTCTATGCGGCAGTCGCAGCCAGAGCCCTCGGGGTAAAGGTCGTTGCCCTCACCGGCAGGGGCGGCGGCGCCGTGGCTGCCCTCTCCGACGTATGCGTGCGAGTGCCGGAAGCCGAGACGTTTAAGATCCAGGAACTGCATCTTCGCATCTACCATCCCTGGTGCATGATGCTTGAAAGCAGGTTTTTCGCTTAGCCCTCGGCCAATGCGGGAATAGCGGAGGGATTCATCGGTGCGTATCGGAATACTTCAGTTCGCCGTAGAGGCCGGACGACGCTCTGCAAACCATGCCGCGGTATGCCGTCTTGTGGAGAAGGCCATGCGCAGTGCGACGGCACCCGATGTGCTTGTGCTGCCGGAGCTCTGGTCCACAGGCTATGCGCTCGAACAGGCTGACAGGCTTGCCTCGCCGTTCGGAAACTCGGACGCCGCATTCCTGGGTTCCCTTTCACGGGAATTCGGAGTCGCATTTGCGGGTGGATCCGTCCTTGCCTCCGTTCCTGCTTCCGTTCCCGTCGGGGCTGCCGAGCCTCCGCGAAGCTATTACTTCAACCGCTCACAGGTCATAGCGAAGGATGGATCCTGTATCGCCGCGTACGACAAGATCCACCTTTTCCGCCCGATGGGAGAGGACCGCTTCCTATGCAGGGGGGGATCGCCCGTATGGTTCTCTCTTGGGGGAATCCGCTGCTCATCCGTGGTATGCTATGACATACGCTTCTGCGAGCTGACCCGCCGGCTTGCCGCAGGCGGGGCCGAGCTGCTTTTCGTCGCTGCCGAATGGCCCTCTGCGCGCATTTCGCAATGGGAGATACTGCTCCGTGCCCGGGCTGTGGAGAACCAGATGTATGTGGCCGCCTGCAACAGGTGCGGGGCTTCCGGCGGCGAGACATTCGGCGGATCTTCGATGATCATCGCTCCTGACGGAACGGTCCTTGCACACGCCGGCGATGGGGAAGCCGTCATCATGGCTGACATCGATCCCGCATTCGTCAGGTCGACCAGGGATGCTCTGCCCGTCTTTTCAGACAGGGTTCCTGATCTTTATTAATTCGCGCCGGGATTCCCGGCCTGCGCTGATAACACCGACGCGGCATCCATGCCGCAGTATATGAAAGAGGTTTTGTATGGCAGGCAGACTTTTTGGAACGGATGGACTCCGCGGTCATGTTAACAAATGGCCTATGACGCCCGAGATGGCGCTTCGGCTTGGACTTGCCGCCGGCACGGTCTTCCGCAAGATGGGAACGCGCCGCAAGGTGCTTCTGGGAAAGGACACGAGGCTTTCCGGCTACATGCTTGAGCACGCCCTTACGGCCGGCCTCACGGCCGCCGGCATGTATGTCCTTCAGACAGGCCCTCTTCCTACGCCGGCCATCGCCTTCCTGACCCGCAACATGAGGGCCGCCTTCGGCGTTGTGATATCCGCATCGCACAACCCCTATCATGACAACGGCATCAAGTTCTTCGACCAGAACGGCTACAAGCTTCCCGACGAGGTCGAGGACAGCATGGCCGAGCTCATCCTCGACAAGGACCATGTGTGGGATTATCCCGGTGACGAGAAGGTCGGCCGCGCAAAGCGCATCGAAGACGCGTCCGGCCGCTACATCGTGTACCTCAAGAGCTCGTTCCCGCAGGAGCTCACCCTTGACGGCCTGCGCATCGTCATCGACTGCGCGAACGGTGCGAACTACAAGATCGCTCCTCTCGCCCTCGAGGAGCTTGGCGCCGAGGTGTTCCGCATCGGCACGGAGCCTAACGGCCTGAACATCAACAACGGCTGCGGCTCCATGCACCCTGAGAACCTTATCCGCAAGGTGTATGAGGTGCGCGCCGATATCGGCCTCGCCCTCGACGGCGACGCCGACCGCCTGCTGGTGGTGGATGAGACGGGGCGCCTCATCGACGGCGACCAGATCCTTGCCCTCTGCGCCGCAGACATGATGAAGAAGGGAACCCTTCCCGGCAATCTGCTTGTCGGCACCGTGATGAGCAACATGGCCCTTGACGTCTTCATGCGCGAGCATGGCGGCCGCCTGATACGCAGCAAGGTCGGCGACAGGTACGTCATCGAGGCCATGCGCGAGCATGGCGCGATGCTGGGCGGCGAACAGTCGGGCCACATGATATTCCGCGAGTACAGCACGACGGGCGACGGCCTGATGGCCGCCCTCCAGGTGCTCCGCATCATGAAGGAGACCGGCAGGCCCCTTTCCGAGCTCGCCTCACAGCTGCGCCTGTATCCCCAGACGCTTATCAACGTGAAGGTGAATCAGAAGAAGCCCTTCGAGGAATGCCCCACGCTGATGGCCTGCCAGAAGGATGTCGAGGCCGCCATGGGCGACCGCGGCAGGGTTCTCCTCCGCTACTCGGGCACTGAGAACCTGCTCCGCGTCATGGTCGAAGGTGACGACGAGTCCATGGTCTTGCGCTTCGCACAGCAGCTTGCCGACGCTGCCACGGCCGACATGTAGCCTTTCTTCTCCGGCTTGAATGCAGGGCGGTCCCAGGGCCGCCCTGTGCCTTTTCTGCGGGCCCGTACCGCACATCGTATCATCGGGAGGCAGCCATGCCGCAGGTATCGCTGAATGCAGGCTGTGTGACGGCACTGGGGATAGATCCCGGATCCGTCGTCACCGGCTGGGGAATCGTGAGGGAGCGCTCGGGAAGGGCCGAGCTCGTGGCACACGGCGTGCTGAAGGTGAAGGGGGATTCCTTTTCGGAAAGGCACGCCTTCATCTATCACGGCCTTGCAGCGATACTGCGTGAGTATGCCCCCGACGAGGCCGGCATAGAACAGGTCTTCGCCCCCAAGAACATCATGACCACCATCAAGGTGGCGGAGGCCCGGGGAGCTGCCGTGGCAGCCTGCGCATCGTGCGGGATTCCCGTCCTGGACTACGAGCCCACCCTGGTCAAGAAGACGCTTGTGGGGACGGGCCGTGCCGACAAGGAGCAGGTGGCCTTCATGGTCCGCAGGATCCTGGGGAACCCGGATATCAGCGGGCCGCTTGATACCACCGATGCCATAGGCATTGCCGTGTGCCACCGGACACTGCGGCGCTACCGCGGGCTCGAGGAGCTTCAGAAGGCGGAAGTCCGGGCGGGGCGCATGTAGGCTGCGGTGCTTTGCCGCACCGTGGTGTGGCGAGAGGCTGTCGGGTTGGGTATTTTTTCGAATCAGATAAAAAAGAAGGGCCGAATCGGCCCTTCTTTTTTTCGTGC
>JAKSQA010000132.1 GCA_024404335.1 Mailhella sp. | reverse complement strand
CATCGCCCCGGGACCGGGCCTCTTCCGCGCTGGTCTCACGGCTTGCGGATGCGCGGGCAGGGGGCGACGTGCGCACCCTGTTCCAGGCGTACCTCGACGGATGCGGGGATGCGGCGGACATACGCTTCGATAGCCTGCGCAGCATCGTGCCCGACCTGCTGGCGCGTGACGCCGAGGTCATCAGGGCCGCAGGCGAGGAGACGCTGCAGCTGCTTTCCTTCGTGAGGGATCCGGTCTCCGCCATGGACATGCTTGCTGAGGCCCGCGGGAAAGCCGGAGAGAACCTCCGGGACCTTGCGGCGCTCGTCGCCTCGCAGGACCCCGATATTTCGTCTCCAGCCGCACGGGGTGCCCTCCTGCGCGGATTCATGACCGATCTCGCCATGAGCCGCCTGGAGGATTCCCTGAAGGCCGGGGATGCCGAGCTCGGCCTTCCCCACGGCCTGACGGCGGCGCTGATGCGGAACCCGTCCGTCATCGATGCGGCGCATGCCGCGCTGAAGGATGCGTGCGGCGATGCCTGCCCATCGATGGAGCAGGCGGAAGAGGCCGTCAAGGCCGCGCTCGACGCCTTCTTCACCGGCGCCAGGCCAGCCATAGAGGATTTCGTGCGGATGGCCGGGGAGAACGGAATGGGGCTCCAGCCGCCGCTCCCCCCTGAGAAGCTTCCGGCCTTCATCAACGTCCTCCTCGCATCGGAAGCTGCGGCCGCTCCGCTTTTCAGCAACGCACTGGACAATGACAGTGTGGATTATCTTAATATTCTTGAAAAATTCGCAAGCTCTGCCGAAAGCAGCCGTTTTTCCGATGACGGCGTATCAGCTGCGGAGGCCATGAAGGCCGCCATAGAGATGCACCTCAGGCTGAACTGCCCTGAATCCCATGGCCGAGAGAACGCCGCCGCCCGCGCCAAGGTCATCTTCGGCGCGCTTCAGCCCGGGCTCAAGGCCCTGGGCGGCCGCCTGGGCATTTTCGGCAGCCGTCTGATGCAGACCTGCGAGGCCATGCTCGCCCAGACGGCATCAGGGCTGGACGATGCCGCGCTCAACCGTATCGGCATACGCTTCAGCTCCCCTCAGGACAGGGAACGGGCCGTTGCGGACCATGTCTCCGGCACCTCGGCCGCTTCGCCGACGCTTGAGGATGCGACACCTGCCCTGCGCCTGCTTGCGGAGGAGCGGGGGGTCCGTCTTCCGGAGGGCCTGAAGCCTCCTTCGAGGATAATGCAGATTGCGGATGTCTACAGCACCCGCCTGCTCAACGTGACGAAGAGCGCCTATATGGATCCGGAAGACGCATCCCGAAGGACCATGGCATTTGAACGGCTTAATTCCAACGGACGCTTCAAAGGTGTGGATATCGCCGCCCTTAAGACGTACCCCATTTCGGTGAACCTCATACTGAACCGCCATGTCGATGAGGCCCTCGCGGCGTTACGCTCATCCGGGAAGCCGATGACGGAAGCCGAAGCGGAAGGCGTGATGCTGGAGGCGTTCCGCGAGATCTTCACCACCGTCAAGGCGACACTGGATGCTGTGGACGCCCTGCCGGAGCAGGGGGAGGTGGCCTTCAGCGCCGATGACAAGGCCCTTATGAAGGAGATGTCCCAGCGTTACGGCGTTTTTGACGTCGAGACTCTGAAAGCCGCCCTGCAGCATATCCGGAAGGACGATGCGTACGGGCATGGCGGACTCGGCAGGATGATGCGCCCGGGCATGCGGCCCGAAAGCCTCGCCTCGCTTCTGGAGGACGTGCACAGAAGCTCCGAAGGATTCCTGCGCAGACGCGGTCTTGACCTGGTGGAGGGCTCGGGCGATGGTGTGCATGCCATGCTGCTGAACATGGCCATGCGGCGGATCGGCGTGGAAGGCGATACGCTCCTCCGGCTGCGCGAGGCTGTGAACGGCCCGGGGGCCGACCTCGTGATACGGACCATGAACAAGGCGCAGGACCTTGTGGATGACCGGCTGCTCGACATACCGCAGGGAATCATCCAGAACCTGCTCCAGCTGCGCAGGGCGGTGGCCCTTGAGCAGGGTGGGGATCTTATTGTCTTACCTATGGACGGAACCGACAGTGCGGAGACCCTTGAGGAACTCGGGAATCTCGCCCCGCTCGCAGCGCAGTACGCCTGGGGGAAGGACTCACCCCGCACGGCAGCGATGAGGGCGGTCCATGGGCTGCACGCGAGACTTTCCCAGGCCGACCGGCAGATGCTTGAAAGCATCATACGGACCACCCTGGAGGACACGGCCACCCATGAGCGGGAGTGGAACTTCGACCGGCATTATGACTGCCACGTCGTCGCATCCCTGCTGGCGGCAGCCCATGAGGAACTGCTGCGGGCTCCCAGGCGCGACGGAAGGGTGGCGGCCGCAGACATATACCGGGCCGTCACCGGAGAGAGGATGCCCAGGGGAGGGGCTCCGTATGGGCTCGGATACCGTCTGTTCAGCCGCTGTGCGGACAGGGTGCAGCAGCTTCGCGACGCCGCACTCGGCAGAGCCGAAGGCGGCCGCAGAGGCGCTGTCGAGACGCTCAGGGCCTGTGCCGGCATGCCCTTCGCCCGTATCTGCGGTCTTATGAGGCCCGGAGCCGGAATCACCCTGGCGGATCTGCCCGTGCCTTCGTTCCTGCCGGACGATATGGGAGACATCCGCCCCGACAACAGATACGGCCTTGCGAGCGGCTGGCGCTTCGCCTCGTCCGGTTCGGTATTCCGCTTCACGGGAACGGGAGACGGCCGGAGCCTGCAGACGGAGATCTTCCGTTCGGCGCAGCTCGCCGGCAAGGTGGGGGATCCGGCCGGAATGGACGCTGAGTGCGGCGAGATCATCGCAAGGGCTGGCCGGATGAGCCGGAGCGAGCTGCAGAAGACTCGGCTCCTGCAATGCATGTCGTCCATGCCTCCGCGTTTCCTGAAGGATATCATGGCCGTCCTTCCCGGTGCTGATGCGGCCTCGCTCGGCCCGCTGGAGGGCACGGCCGTCGCCAATACGGACGGATCCATAACAGTGACATTTGCGAACTCCCCGGATTCACGCCTCCGGCTTTCCGCAGAGGTGCTGGTCCGCCCTGGCGGCTCAGCATCCACGGTTTCCTTCGAATTCAGGCGTACCGCCGCAGCGGAGGTGAACCCCGAACCTCCGCATGTCGGTCCGCGGGGAACCGTCCCCACGGTGACGCTTTCGGACGGCACGGCCCTCCGTCTTGCCGGATTTGCAGGATCGGAGGCCTCCAGGGCTTCCGGCGTGACGGCAGACGTGGCAAGGGAAGGCCTTGCGCGCAGCGCCAGGGAGCTTCTTGCCTCGCTGTCGGGCAGGGATGGCGAAGCGTATGCCCTCCCCCTCGTGAAGAGCCTCGGAATGATGAAGGCCTATCTGGACAGGCTCCAGACTCTCGGGACACTCCGCCCCGATGACGCCGATGCGGCTGCGGAGGGCTTCCTGGCCACAGCGGTGGAGGCGCTCAGCCCCGACGAGCTCCAGCAGACCATGCGCCAGCTCGGTTCAGAGGGCGTATCGGGCCTTCGCCGCGCCCTGCATGGCGCAGTCATACGCAATCCGGAAAACGAGGACGCCATGAACGCCGAGGCGCTGCTCTTCCAGCTGGAAGCGCTCGTCATCCGCGAAGTCTCCATCCGCATGACGAACGTGGCCGCGGACGTGGCCGAAGCGGAATGGGATGGCGACGAGCGGGTGGTTGACGACATGTCGCTCTAGCTCCTGAAGCGGACGGCGCCCGGCCGGTGGATCAACGTCATCAACAAGCTCTATCGCCGCGCCGCCGTTGGCTCGATCCGTTTCCGCGCGGGACTGTGCTTCGAGGAAGACCTCTTCTTCAATTTCGAGGTGCATCAGGCGATCCGGC
>JAKSQA010000131.1 GCA_024404335.1 Mailhella sp. | reverse complement strand
CCGCCGGAGGAGCCGGCATCATTACGGTCGAGGCCTCCTATGCGAGCAAGGACGGCGATGCATTCAGCAGGGGCCTCAGCATCGCCCGGGATGAAGACATCCCCCAGCTTTCCATGCTGGCCGATGCCATCCATTCCGGAGGAGCGAAGGCTTCCATCCAGATCATGCATGGAGGCCGGGCGGCCAATTCCGACCGTGCCGGGCACATAGGCCTCGTCTCCTATGTGCCCGGGCATACCCCCTACCAGAATTCTGCGGTGTTCACCTCTGAGGAAATAGCCAGGCTTGTGCGAAGCTTTGCCGATGCCGCCGTTCGGGCCCGCGAGGCAGGATTCGATGCCGTAGAACTCCACGGCGCACACGGATATCTCCTCGCCCAGTTCATGTCGCCTCTTCTGAACAGGCGCACCGACGAATACGGCGGCTCTCTGGAAAACCGCATGCGCTTCCCTCTGGTAGTCCTCAGAGCCGTCAAGAGGGCTGTTGGCAGCGACCTCGCGCTCATCTACAGGATGAGCGCAGCGGAAGGCCTTGATGGCGGCATCACAGTCGGGGACTCCTGTGTGCTGGCTGCCGCCCTGTCTGACAACGGAATAGATGCGATTCATGTATCCGTCGGCACCCGGGAGACGAAGCATATCGTCGCACCGCCTCCCTGTGTTCCCTGCGGATGGAACGCCAGCATCGCCCGTGCCATCAAAAATGCGGTCAATGCCCGAATCCCCGTCATCGTTGCCGGACGCGTCATCAATGAGAACTGCGCCTGCGATATCCTGGAACGCGGGGATGCCGACATGGTGGCGATGGGGCGTGCCCTTATCGCCGAGCCCGACCTTCCGAATCTTGTACGGGATGGAAAAGAGGATGAAATCCTCCGCTGCATCGGATGCAACGAAGGCTGCTCAAACGGTTCGGCTACCGGCGTCGGCATCGGATGCGCCCTTAATCCTCTTGCCGGGGCGGAACGGAAATACGACCTTGCCCCCGCGGAAAAAAAGAAAAAGGTCCTTATCATCGGCGGAGGCCCCGCCGGCATGAGTGCCGCTCTCACCGCCTGCCGGAAGGGGCATCAGGTCACCCTGATGGAAGCGGCCCCCCGGCTCGGCGGCCTTCTCCATATCGCTAAACGGCCCCCTTACAAGGAAGGAATCGGCAGTTTCATCGAATGGATGGAGCGCCGGCTTCGGAAATATGAGGAGCAGGGAAGGCTTGAGATCCGGCGCTCCACTAGGGCCACCGCCGAAAAGGCCGCAGAAATCATGCCCGATGCCGTGCTGCTCGCCACCGGCAGCATTCCCGTCGTCCCTGGATTTGCAAAGGACATATCTATCGCCTGCACAGCTGACAAGGTCCTCTCCGGCGAGAAAATGGTATCCGGAAACGTGGCCGTCCTCGGCGGCGGGCTCATCGGATGCGAAACCGCCGATTTCCTCATCAGGAAGGGCTGCAGGGTTTCCATTATCGAAATGCAGCCCCAGCTTGCGAAAGATATGGAAGCCAGAACGAGAACATTCATGATGGAACGCCTCAAAAAAGCAAAGGCCGATATCTGGACCGATACCACATTCAAGGGGATCGAAGAGAACGGCTCTGTCCGCATAAGCCACGCCCTGCGTGGGGATCTCAGACTTCCCCCCGTAGACGCCATAGTTCTCGCCGTCGGATACAGGTCGGAAAGTACGCTTCTTCCCGATCTCCTGAACACCGGCCTGAACGTCGTCCGCATAGGCGACTGCGCCCAGGTGGGAAAGATTCAGACAGCAGTCCGAGCCGGCCTTGAGGCCGTCCTCACGTTGTAACCCTCAAAAACTCATCGAAGCGGAGCAGGATTCCCTGCTCCGCTTTTTTAATTTCCCCCTGCGCCTGTCTATCAGTTTCCCGGCGGAACGGCCGTACAGCATCCCCAAAAGGAATTGCCGAGAGCCTTTTTAGAGTGTACATTGACGCAAATTCCGGCCACGGCAGCAAGACCTTTCCAGCCTGTGCGGAAAGGCCCTGAACAGGAGGGGGGGGCATGACACTTTTCGAATTCTTCACACTGCTTGGCGGCGTGGGGCTTTTTCTGTACGGCATGAGCATCATGTCTACCGGCCTGAAGAACGCCGCCGGCGACAAGATGCACAAGATCCTCGAATACGCCACCGCCAACCGCTTCGTGTCCGTCGCCGTGGGCATTCTGGTCACGCTGCTCATCCAGAGCTCGTCGGCAACCGACATGATGGTCATCAGCTTCGTGAACTCCGGCCTCATGACCCTCATACAGGCCATCGGCGTGATCATGGGCGCGAACATAGGCACGACCATCACGGCCCAGATCACCGCCTTCAACCTTGGCGCCATCGCTCCCGCCGTGCTCTTCCTGGGCGCAGCGGCCTACCTCTTCGTCAAGCAGAACACCGTGCGGCACGTCGGCTCCATCGTCATGGGCTTCGGCATGCTGTTCTTCGGCATATCGGTCATCAAGTCCGCCATCGCCCCCCTTTCCCAAAGCGCGGAATTCATATCCTTCCTCTCCACGCTCGCCAACCCAGCCATCGCCCTGATCTTCGGCGTGCTGTTCACTGCGCTTCTGCAGAGCTCCTCATCGTCGGTCGTCATCTTCCAGACGTTCGCCGTCCAGGGCCTCATAGGCTTCGAAATGACGGTCTACCTCGTCATCGGCGCGGCCATCGGCTCCGTCACCCCGAACATCCTCGCCTCGCTTACGACGAACCGCAACGGCAAGCGGACCGCGGCGCTGAACCTGCTGTTCAACCTCATACGCGCGGCGATCATGGTCCTGCTCATCAACGTCTTCCCCTCCTTCCTCGACCTGATCCGCGGCCTCACGCCCGACAGCGTCGGCCACCAGGTCGCAAACGTCCATACGATATTCGCCGTTCTCGCCGTCATCATCGAGCTTCCCTTCGCCGGATTCATCGTC
Source organism: Mailhella sp. (assembly GCA_024404335.1). GTDB lineage: Bacteria > Desulfobacterota > Desulfovibrionia > Desulfovibrionales > Desulfovibrionaceae > Mailhella. The sequence goes on along the minus strand of JAKSQA010000131.1, from coordinate 1,037 downwards.
ACGCTCTCCCAGAAGATCATCCCCATCCTCCCTGAGGAAAGCAGACGGATGGAAGACCGCAAGCTCAAATACATGGTGCAGGAGGGCGACCTCCCCTCCTTCGTCGCGCTGCAGCAGGCGAAGATGGAGATCATCCGCCTCGGCCAGATCACCCGCGGCTGCCTGCAGGATTCCATCAACTGCTTCTTCACGCACGACGACAAGCTCGCCGCCTCCGTCTTCGAACGGGAGGAAAGCATCGACATCCTGTCGGAACTCATCCAGGACCGCCTCATCGCACTGCGCTCCATGCCCTACAAGCCGAAGGCCATCGAGGAGCTCTCGCAGATGCTCCTCGTCGTCACCGACATGGAGCGCATCTCCGACCACGCAAAGAACATCGCGGAGTACGAGATCCAGTACAGGGAACGCAATGCCGTCATATCCGAGACCGGCATGGCCGAACTGCAGGAGCTCGCCACCCTCACGATGAAGAGCATCGACTGCAGCCTGGAGATCTTCGAGACCGAACGCTTCTGGGACATCCCCAAGGCCTACGAGCTTGAACAGCAGGTCGACGAGATGCAGACCGACATCGTCAACTCGCACATCAACAGGTTTATGGAGTCGTACTGCGAACCCGTGGGCGCCTTCATCTTCACCGACCTCTCCTCCGACCTGGAGCGCTGCTCCGACCATGCCATGACCATCGCCACCGCCCTCTCCGACTAGCGGACGGACGGCTCTGCTGCGCATAAAGGATGCGGAATGGAAAAGGCGGGATCATCCCGCCTTTTTCCGTTTAAGCATTCGAGGAAACTTTCACTTTCCACATCGCCGTAAACGGCCGCCCATCCATCCTCGCCGCCATACCCCTCACACGGGGCGCTGCCGCGGGCGAGGCGTCCTTCCTGAAAGCGTCAGGAAGGACGCAGGTGTCTGCGGATCCTCTGAAAGGATATCCGGAAAGCCGTGCGGTTAAAACAAAAAACCCGGTAATTTCTTACCGGGTATTCATTTCAGGTGGTGCCCAGAGGGAGACTCGAACTCCCACACCA
>JAKSQA010000130.1 GCA_024404335.1 Mailhella sp. | reverse complement strand
CCAGGGGACGATGCGCTGCATGTAGCGTTCTGGAATTCCGCCGCCCCATTTGTCGCTCTTTTCGACGATGGTCACGTCGCGTCCGCGTTTTTTTAGGAATACAGCGCCCTGGGTTCCTTCGATTTGGCCGCCCAGCACGACTACTCTTTTCCCGACGGGAAGATAGAATTTCGAGAGCTTTGAAAGAATCCTGGGGCCGAATATCCTGAGGGGAAGCGTAGCCAGTTTGGACAGCCCCTTGATGGTGGAGACGTTGCTCCGCTCGATGCCGGGGATGTCCGGGATGCCATAGGAGGCGCTGGTAGCGACGACGACGGCATCCGCCTTCTCACGGGCGACGAATTCGGGGGTGACCTCCGTGCCGAGTCGTACGGTTACGCCGAGCTTGCGGATCTGTGTTTCGAGGTATTCGACGATGGGCATGACGTTTTCGACGTCACAGCCTTTAATCATGGAGGCGAGCCGGATTCTCCCGCCGAGCATGCCCGCCTTGTCGCAGAGGATGACATCATGGCCGCGGAGCTTCGCGGTGCGTGCGGCCTCCATTCCGGCTGGGCCTGCACCGATGACGATGACCTTCTTCGCCTTTGCCGCAGGCGACATGTCGAATTCCGCGTCACGGCCGAGCGAGGGATTAACGCGGCAGATTCGTGGCTGGGTGACCGGATCCTCGCAGCTGGCACAGCGTGTGCATCGGACGATGTCCTCGGGACGTCCTTCAAGGATTTTTCTGGGCAGTTCCGGGTCGGCCCAGAGACCGCGGCCTATGCCGATGAGGTCGGCATCGCCGTCGGCAAGGACCTTCTCGGCAAGGTCTTCCGTCATCCTTCCCGCCGTGATGACGGGGACATGCACATGCTTTTTGATTTGGGAGGCGGAATCCGTCCAAAGTCCCTTGCCTTTGTAAGCTTCCATGAAGGGGAGCATCTGTTCCTCGGGCTCCGGGTAGGGGAAGTAGTCGGGGCAGTAGCGGAAAGGGGCTTCTCCGTAGCCGTAGCCGGCGACATTGATGAACTGGGCCCCCATTTTTTCGAAGGCAATGGCGTTCTCTATGGATTCCTCGATGGTAAGGCCGTTCGGTGCGCAGTATTCACGGCCGTTCATGCGTACGCCCAGCACGAATCCGGGAGAGCATCTTCTGCGAGCCTCTTCAAAGATTTCCCGGATTATCCGGGTGCGGCTTTCCACGGACTGGATGCCGTATTCATCCGTCCTGTGGTTCCATATGCGGCTGACGAAGCTGTTGAGCAGATAGCCGTGGGCCACATGGATTTCCATTCCGTCGAAGCCGCCCTTGTCGGCACGCACGCAGGCCTGGACGTTCTGGTCCTGCTTTTCATGTGTCTGTTCGATCGTCATCTCCTGGCAGGGATTGGGCAGCGGCGGCTTCATGGGCAGCTCGTCGACGGAGAGGGAGGACGATGAAATGGGAAGGGCTCCGAGGCGGGGCCAGGCGGCGGGGCCGGAATGATGGAACTGGGCGAAGATCTTGCAGTCGTATTTGTGGATCCTGCCGGTGAAGTCCCTGAGGCCGGGTATGAACTTGTCATCCCAGAGACCGAGATAGATGCCGGGGGTGTCTTCTATGGAGCAGCCGCCGATGATGATGCCGGCTGCCCCGCCTTTTGCGATGTTCTCGTACAGGGTGACGCCCGCGCTGCCTTCGACGGTCCCGTCGAGATTCCAGCGCCAGGTGGACTGCCCTGTCTTCACGATTCGGTTCTTAAGGGTGCAGGATGAGGAAAGCCGGATGGGAGAGAAAAGCTTTGGGTAATTCATGGAAGACTCCGGTAAGGGAAAGATATTCGATGATTAGAAAGCAAGAATCGTGCCAAACAGCGAATAGAGATATGTAATAAATAATATATTGTATTAATTTATTATTTGATAAAAATACTGCTGCTGCATGCTTTCCTGAATATAAAATCAAGAGTTTCTTCACATGCCGATATGCATATTTTCACATTTTTTGGCGTGTATATATGGAGATTATCCGGAATTGGACACGGAGTTCGATGTTGAAAAAATATATAATGAATAAAAATAAATTGTTATGAATGATTCTTTTTGTAAAAAATAGTGTGGCATGATTCTTGCTATGTTTTTCTCAAAGCGAAATTTTCGAATGCTTGGAGGAAAACATATGCTTATCAGGCGTTATGAAGGCAAAACAGCTGTCGTTACCGGTGCCGCCAACGGCATCGGCGCGTGCATGGTCAGGAGGCTCCTCGAAGAGGGCGCCGAGGTCGCGGCCCTTGATATCGACGAGGCCGGGCTTGAGAGGCTGTACGCCGGAAACGGAAAGGTACTCTACATCCGCTGCGACGCTTCGAAGAAGGCCGATATCGATGCAGCTGTCTCTGAGACCGTCAGTCGGTTCGGAAAAATCGACGTACTTTTCAGCAACGCCGGCATCATCGGCCGCAAGAGCCTGCTGGATACGACCGAGGAAGACTGGCGCCGGGTCATCGACATCAACCTTACGGGCACATTCCTGATGGACCAGGCCGTCCTCAGGGTCATGGTGGAGAAGGGCATCAAGGGGGCCGTCGTCAATACCAGCTCGATTGCCGCCAGCGTAGTGTCCGTGAATACGGGAGCCTATGCCGCCAGCAAGGGCGGAGTGAGTCTCCTGACCAAATTCGCAGCACTTGAGATGGCCCCCCACGGCATCCGCGTTAATGCCATCGGCCCCGGTGCCAGCGCTACACGCATCACGGAAGCGACCCGCTTCAATGAGGAGCGCAACAGGATGTTCCTCGGCAATATCCCCATGGGCCGATACGGTGAACCCTAGGAGGCGGCGGCCACGGCCTTGTTCCTCGGCAGTGACGACGCATCCTACATCACAGGAGTGACGCTTATCGAGGATGGCGGGTTCTCGCTGTTCTGATCCTTGGAGTAAACGATGACATTCAACAGAAAAACTATTGCACCGATAGCCTCCGTGATCGCCGTGATACTGACGGTGTTCCAGATTTATTCCACCGGCGGTTTCGGTGTGCTGCCTACGCCTATACAGCGCGGAACCCATCTCGCACTCATCATGGCCCTTGTATTCCTCTGGCGGCCGGCATTCAAATACAGGGATGGCAGGGAGCCGCTTCCCATGCTGCTGCTTGACCTCTGCCTGGCATGCGCCGGACTTGCGATCGGCGCATACATCGCTATGAACTGCGACTACATCATGGACAGGTTGCGCTACGTCGATCCCCTGACGCAGATGGACTGGGTCATGGGCGTGGGCTGTGTGCTTCTTGTGCTTGAGATAACGCGTCGTACGGCGGGTCTTCCCCTGGTGATAGTCTCGCTGGCCTTCCTGGCATACGCGTTCTTCGGGCAGTATCTTCCCGGAGGCCTCAGGCACAAGGGCATCGCGACGCCTGACCTTCTTGAGCAGCTCTTCCTGACCACCGACGGCATATACGGCGTGCCGCTTGCCGCCGCCGCAGGCATGATCTACGCGTTTGTCATGTTCGGCGCCTTCCTTGAGAAGGCCAACATGAGCTCCCTGTTCATGGACCTTGCCTGTCTGCTCACGAGACGTTCTCAGGGCGGCCCTGCCAAAGTCTCCATCTTTGCATCTGCTCTGTTCGGCACGATTTCCGGATCGGCTCCCGCCAATGTCTACGGTACGGGCACGTTTACGATTCCGCTCATGAAGAGGGTGGGATACTCCGCGCCATTCGCCGGGGCTGTTGAGGCTGTGGCCTCCACTGGCGGCCAGATGATGCCCCCCATCATGGGTGCTGCGGCATTCATCATGGCCGACCTCATCGGTGTGGGATATCTCGACATCGCCAAGGCGGCCCTCCTGCCCTCCCTGCTGTACGACCTGGCACTGCTCGCGATGATTCACTTTGAGGCGGTGAACAAGAACATCGGCCGCCTTCCCGAAGAGCAGATACCAGCCACGCGCAGCGTCATGGTGCGCATGTACTATATGCTTCCGCTGGTCATCCTTGTC
>JAKSQA010000013.1 GCA_024404335.1 Mailhella sp. | reverse complement strand
CGACCTCTTCACCGCGGGCGACGGCGTGCGGGTGCTCCGCGAGACGGGGGCGGCATGCGTCATGTACGCCCGCGGGGCGCTGAGGAATCCGGCCGTTTTCCGGCGGCATCTCGAGCTTCTTGCGGGCGGAGGGCCTGCCGAGGAGGAGAGCGTAGTCTCGCCGCCGTTCGAAGGAAGGCCGCTCCAGGCCCAGAACGCCTGCGACGTGCTCGACGGCCTCCCCGCCGACAGGGAGTCGCTGCGCAGGATCATAAGCCGCCATGCGGAGCTCGCGCGGCGCTATTCCCCCGAGCTCGCGCTTCTGAAGATGCGCACCTTCGTGCCCCGCTATGTGAAGAGCCTCGACGGGGCCAAGGCCTTGCGGCAGAAGATCGTCACCTGCCGCACCTGGGATGAGCTGGACGCCGTGACGACGGAATTTTTTGATGACTGATCCCGCATTGCGGGCAAGGATGCAGACCATGCCGGAAGAGAACCGTATCAATCTTTGCGACCTGACATCCCCGGCGCTGGAGGAATTCGTCACCGGGCTGGGGATGAAGAGGTTCCGCGCAGGCCAGATATGGCAGTGGATATGGGTGAGGAACGCCTCGGGCTTCGATGCCATGACGGACCTTTCCCAGAAGGACCGCGCCGCCCTGGCAGAGAAGGCGTATATCCGCTGGCCCTCGGTGGCCGATGTGCGCGTGAGCTCCGACGGGACGACGAAGTTCCTCCTCGAGCTTGCCGACGGCGAGCTGGTGGAGACCGTGCTGATCCCGAGCGATGCGCCCATGCGCCCCTCAGACCTGACCGTCCGCATGACGCAGTGCGTGTCCACGCAGGTGGGCTGCCCCATGGCGTGCAGCTTCTGCAGCACGGGGAAGCTCGGCTTCCGGCGCAACATGACGGTGGGCGAGATCCTTGGGCAGGTGCAGGTGGCCCGGGCCTACATGAACGATACCAGGCCCGAGCATCCGATCATACGCAACCTCGTGTACATGGGCATGGGCGAGCCGCTGCTCAACCTCGGCACGGTCATCGACTCGCTGAACACGCTTGAGCATCCGAAGGGGCTCGCGTTCTCACCCCGCCGCATCACGGTCTCGACCTGCGGCATCGAGAAGGGCATGCGCGAGTTCGGCGACAGCGGCCTGGCATATCTTGCCGTGTCGCTCCATGCGCCTAACCAGGAGCTGCGCGAGCAGCTGATGCCCAGGGCCGCGAAGTGGCATCTCGACGACCTGGTCTCCGCGCTGGAGCAGTACCCGCTCAAGACGAGGGAGCGCATCACGCTGGAGTACCTTGTGATTGCGGGCATCAACGACCGCCCCGAGCACGTGAAGCAGCTTGCCAGGATATGCGCGCGGCTCAAGGCGAAGCTCAATCTCATACCGTGCAACCCGATTCCCGGCACGCCCTATGACGCGCCGACTCCCGATGAGCTCCTGCGCTTCGAGAAGGCGCTCTGGGCCAAGGGCATCACGGCCATCGTGCGCAAGAGCAAGGGGCAGGACATCGAGGCCGCCTGCGGCCAGCTGCGGGCAGCGCATGAGGCCGCGCTTGCGGCCGGGGTCGGAGCCTGCGGCACGGATGCGGGGGAAGAAGCCTAGCCTGCTTCCCCCCCTGGTGAGGGAGGGTAGCGGCGTAGCGGAACGCCTCGGGAAGCACCGCTTCCGGAACAGGAGACATGCTCCGCACCGCACAGCACAGGCCGGTAGCTCCAACGGCAGAGCGGCGGTCTCCAAAACCGCATGCTGGGGGTTCGAATCCCTCCCGGCCTGCCATCTGCTCCGCATAGGCGGTTTTCTACAGTCATAATCCAGCCGGGGAGGACGGCATGAGGAATCTGGAAAGCATACGAATTGTCGGCATGGGCGCTCTCGGCATGATGTACGGCAGGCTGTTCGCCGACGCGCTCGGCATGGATGCCGTGGGCTTCGTGATGGACGACGCCCGCTATGCGAGGAATCTCGGAAGATCCGTATCGTGCAACGGCAGCCCGCTCGAATTCAGGCTTGTGCCCGCAGGCGCTGCGGAGCCCGCCGACCTGGTCGTCGTGGCCGTCAAGGGCCCGGGCCTCGCCCAGGCGCTTGAGACCATGGCCGGCTGCATCGGCCCCGATACCGTCATCCTCTCCGTGATGAACGGCATATCCAGCGAGCGGATCATAGGGGAGCGCTACGGCGCCGGCCGTATCGTGCACTGCGTGGCCCAGGGCATGGATGCCATGAAGATCGGCGACGTGCTCACCTACAGCCGCACGGGCGAGCTGCGCATAGGCGTCACGGAGGAGGGGAGCAGGGAATGCCTCGAAGCTCTCGAGCGCCTGCTTGACCGGGCCGGCATGGCGTATGTGGAGGAGAAGGACATCCTCTACCGTCTCTGGGGCAAGTTCATGCTTAACGTAGGCGTCAACCAGACGTGCATGGTGTACGGCACGGGCTACGGCGGCGTGCTTGCCGAAGGGGAGCCCAACCGCACGATGATATCCGCCATGCGCGAGGTCATGTCCGTCGCCCGCGCGGAAGGCGTGGAGCTCACTGATGCCGACCTTTCGCAGTATGTGGCTATCGTGGGCACGCTCAATCCCGAAAGCACGCCCTCTATGGGGCAGGACCGTATCAGCCGCAGGAAGTCCGAGGTGGAGCTTTTTGCCGGCACGGTCGTCAGCCTTGCGGCGAAGCACGGCATCCTGGTGCCGGTGAATGCATTCCTTTATAAGCGTGTCATGGAAATCGAGGCGGAATACTGATGCCCGAGCACCCGCCGGGATATATGTCGTACAGGATGCCGGCATCCATCTACGTGCCGTCATCGTCGGGCTGCGGCTTTTCGGCGTGCGGGAGACGGATTCCGCAGGAAATCCGCCTCCTGTCTATGGCCGATGCAGGAATAAACGGAAAGGCCGGCATTATGCCGGCCTTTCCGCGTGTTACTGGAGCATGTCCGTCCCGCAGGAGATGACGAGGGACGGCTCCTCCGGGGCAGGGCTTTTTTCCGGAGGCTGCGCGGCGGAATCCCCCCAGAGCGCCGTCATGATGAGCGGATAGGCCTCGTCTACGGACTGGACGAGGTTGCGGACCATGCTGAGGCATACGTTGGCGCAGTTCTTCTCCGTGAAGGCGATCTCCAGCTTTGCGGAGACCGCGTCGTCGCGGTCGATGAAAAACTTGCCCCATGTGAGCCGGCGGTTGAGGGCGTTGCAGAGGTCGAGCAGGGCCTTCCTCCGCTCCGTCCTGACATGGGCTATGTCCCAGCAGCAGAAGCGCGCCGAGGTCTCGGCGCCGTCGATGGATGCGAAGACGGTGATGATCTTCATCTCCCTGCCGGCGAAGGCGATGCGTATGGAATCCCCCTCTGCCTCGGAGTAGCGGATGCCGTTCTCCTCCAGATAGCCGGTGAACAGCTTCCTGTAGTCGGGCAGGGCCGGGCTGCGGCCTTCATGTTCTTCCGTCATTCGGCCTTACTCCTGTCGGATGCGTCGGGGAGGCCCCAGAGCGCCGTCATGATGAAGGGATAGGCATGGTCGGTGATGTCCCGGAGCTCAAGCATCATGTCCATGCAGAAGCGCCCCGTCCCGTCGGGCGGAAGGGGGATGACGATTTCCGTGACGATGTCGTCGTCTTCGTCGAGATAGAACTTGACCCAGCGGTAGCGCTCGTTGAGCACGCTGCAGCATTCCGTCAGCACGTCACGCTTTTCCGCGGAGACATGGCACAGTTCGTAGCAGTCGGCGGTCGCGATAGGTCTGCCGTCGCCGTCGAAGCGCATGACGATGGGGAGCGTATAGATGTTCGCCCCCTGCCAGACGATCCTGACGGAATGCTCGTCGGGCTCCGTGAAGCGGATGCCCTTTTCCCGAAGGAAGCCGAGGAATTCCTCTCTGCCTCTGATCATGTGCAGTCCTCGAAGATCAGATGATGCCTATGAGCATCTTCGTGGCGATGATGAGGAGGAAGACGGCGAAGAACTTCTTAAGTTTCGGAACGGGGAGCCTGTGGGCGAGGGAGGCACCCAGGGGAGCCGTCATGGTGCTGAACGCCACGATGCCGATGAGGGCGGGCAGATATATGTAGCCGAGGCAGTAGTCGGGGAGCCACGCCGCGTTCAGTCCGTTCCATACGTTCCCCGTGAAGCCGGCGAGGGCTATGGGGAAGCCGACCGCGGCGGAGGTGCCCACGGCACGGCGCATGTCCACGTTGTTCCAGATGAGGTACGGTACGGTGAGGGATCCGCCGCCTATGCCGACGAAGCTGGAGAAGGCGCCGATGACGAAGCCTGCGCCCGTAAGCCCGGGCAGGCCGGGAAGTGTGCGCGAGGGGTTGGGCTTCTTGTTGAGGATCATGTTGACGGCGACGTAGTACAGGAAGCAGATGAAGAACACATGGAGGAACTTTCCCGGAAGACGGGAGGCGACGAACGTCCCCAGGAATGTGCCGATGAGGATGCCGGCGGCAAGACACCTGACGACATGCCAGTCGACCGCGCCCTTGCGATGATGGGAGAGCGAGCTCGAAATGGCAGTGAACATGATGCTTCCCAGGGAGGTCGCGATGGCGATCTTGATGAGGTCGGGGTGGTTTTCCATTCCGAGGGCGGGGAAGGAAAGCATGAGCATGGGCACTATGACGGCACCGCCCCCGATGCCGAGAAGGCCTGCCAGAACGCCGGCAAACGCGCCGAGGCAGCAGTAGACGATAATGGCTGTAATCATGTGTCGACTCCGATGTGTTGTGTGGCCGGTATCGCCGGAATGCCTGATAATAGCCCGGGATGTGCTGAGGTCAAGGCATGTGAGGCTTTTCATCATTGCCCCGGACCGGGGGATCCGATTTCAGGCGCTAGTACTGTATGCTTCTGAATAGGCTCTTGTAGCCGCTTTTCGCATGACAGATACGGTATTCGAAGGGGTGTCTGCGGCTGTCGAACGTAAGCGACTTGATGGTCAGTGCGTGATAGCCCGGAAAGACGTTGAGCCCGCGTGCCTCTTCGCCGAAGAGCTCTGTGACGCAGAACAGCTCCTGGCTGTTCTCGGCACGGATCTTGAAGTCCTCTTCGATGATGAGGAAGAGGGGAATCCTTTCATACCGCGCCGGCAGTATGTCCATGAGATGCCGGAAGCGGGCTTCTTCGTAGTAAGAGCGCGTGCAGGCGATGGCTTCGCCGTTTTCCTCATACGAGCGGGTGAGCTCGATGAGGCTCGACGAGGGCGGCACGTCGAGAAGCTGGCATATCCGCGGGTCGGGATCGATGACTTTTTTTGAGACCAGCGTGATCCTGTTCTCGCTTTCCGGGGAGTTGAAGTCCTCGAGGAAAAGATAGTATCTGCGGAATTTCCGGGAGAATCCGGATTCGGCGACATAGGTCCCGCTGCCCCTGCGTCTGTAGAGGAGGCCGCTGTTGACCAGGTCGAGCATGGCGCGCTTGACGGTCCCGGAGCTTGCTCCGAACTCCTGTATGAAGAAGCGTTCCGGAGGGATGATGTCTCCGGGTTTCCAGAGACCGTCATCGATTGCGAGGGAGATTATCCGGGCGATGAGCCTGTAAGCCGGGATTTTTCCGGCATCCGTCATGTTTGCTGCTAGTTCCCTGAGTCTGAGGGCAATGGCATCCTGGGATGCTGGCAGGGTATCCATAGGAAATCCGTCGGAAGAGAATGCGGTGAAGGGAATCTCGGGCTGATGCGGGCAGACAGGGGGACGCCGAAGTGTTGCCGGGGAGGCACGCCGGAGGATTCCGGATAAAGGAAGGCGGAAAAGAGGTCATCTTTTCCGCCTTGTTTCTGACGCTAAACCATGGGTCCGTCAATATGCGGACCGTATGGAAAAGGACGCCGCACCGCTGCTAGAACTCTCTGGGGAGGAGTTCCTGGAGCATCCGGCCGACTTCGCTGGCGCGGCTCGCCACAAGGGCGCCGGCCCTGTGGAGGGCTTCGGTCTTGCCCTTGACGGTACCCTTGCCGCCGCTGGCGATGGCGCCGGCGTGGCCCATGCGCTTGCCTTCGGGGGCGTTGCGGCCGCCCATGAAGACGACGACGGGCTTGGTGAAGACCTTGTCTTCGATGGCTTCGGCCACCTCTTCTTCCATGCTGCCGCCGAGTTCGCCGATGATGACGAGGGCGTGGGTGTCGTCGTCAGCCTGGTACATGGGAAGGAGCTCGGCGAAGCGGGTTCCGGGAACGGGGTCGCCGCCGACGCCGAGGAGCGTGGTGACTCCGTAGCCGCTGCTCACGATGTTGGCGGTGACTTCGTTGGTGAGGGAGCCGCTGCGGGTCATGACGCCGATGTGGCCTTTCTTGTAGACGGACTTGATCCAGTAGGGGATCATGCCGAGGAGGGCTTCGTCTATGGAGATGATGCCGGTGGTGTTGCCGCCGACGACCATGGCGCCGCAGGAAAGGGCGGCCTTGCGGATCTGGATGGCTTCCTGGACCGGGATGCCGTCGGCGGTCACGCAGATCTTCCGGATGCCGGCGTCAAGGGCTTCGAAAACGGCGTCCTTGGCGAAGCGGGGAGGAACGAAGAGCATGGCGACATCGGCGGGGTGCTCGATGAGGCCGCGGCGGACGCTGTGGTAGACGGGGATGCCGCCTACGTCCTGGCCTTCCTTGCCGGGGGTGACACCGAAGGCGACATTCGTGCCCATGTCCTTCATGAGCTTGGTCCAGTAGGAACCTTCCTTACCGGTCATGCCCTGAACTTCAACGATACTGTCTTTATTGACGAAAACGCTCATTACGCTCTCCCAGCCGCTTTTTCCACGGCGATATGGACGGCTTCTTCCGTGTTAACCAGGTTGGTGAGGCCGGCATCGGCAAGAATCTTGTTGGCTTCATCTTCGTTCGTGCCGCGGATGCGGAGGACGATCGGCACCTGGGGATTCAGTTCCTTCATGGCCTGTACGATGCCGTTGGCCATGACGTCGGCGCGGGCGATGGTGCCGAAGGTGACGACGAGGATGACCTTGCAGGGGGTCTTGAGGCAGAGCTCCATGGCCCTGACGGCGCGGGTGTAGTTCGGGCCGCCGAAGTCGACGTAGGTGGAGACGCTGCCGCCCTCGTCACGGATGAGGTCGAACACCGTGGTGGTGAGGCCGGAGCCGGCGCAGAGGAGGGCGATGTCGCCGCCGAAGCAGATGTAGGGGATGCCGTCCTGGGCGGCTTCGAACTCGACGTCGGTTTCGAAGTAGTCGCGGGTGCGGGGGTAGCCGGGCTGACGGAACACGGAGTTCTCGTCTATGATCAGCTTGCCGTCACCGGCGACGACGTCGCCGGACTTGGTGATGAAGATGGGGTTGATTTCGGCGAGCTGGGCGTCTCTTGCACGGAAGACCTTGTAGAGGCTTCTGACCATGCCGCCGATCTTCTTGGCTTCGTCACCGGAAAGGCCCATGCCGTACACGAGGTTGTTCACATGGTACGAGCCGAGGCCTTCGGCGATGTCCACGTTCACGCGGACGATCTTTTCGGGCTGGGTGCGGGCCAGGGTCTCGATGTCCATGCCGCCTTCGGCGCAGCCCATGATAAGGGCGGTGGCGGAAGCAGGGTCGATGGTGATGGAGAGGTAGATTTCGCGGGCGATGTCGACAGCTTCCTCAACGAGCAGCATGCGTACGTTGTATTCGGAATTGAAGAGGGCCGTGGCAGTTGCCTTGGCCTCGTCGATGTCCTTCACGACTTTGATGAGGCCGGCCTTGCCGCGTCCGCCGCGCAGGACCTGGGACTTCAGAACGCAGGGGAATCCGGTTTCAGCACAGGCTGCGTCAAGTTCTTCCACGCTTCTGACCAGAACGCCCTTGGGAGTGACGATGCCGCATTCGCGGAAGGCGGCTTTGGCCTGGTATTCAAAAAGGTTCATGACAGCTCCTTGTTCTAGACGAAGTTATTTGCCGTACTTTTTCCAAAAATCGCCCCACATCTCCTCATCGGTGAAGGAGTAGGGTGCGACGGGCTCATTGACCCAGGTGACGTTCATGAAGTGGCGCCAGTGGACGTTCTCGGTGGTGATGTTGCCGCCCCAGGTGCCGCAGCCGAGCGTAGCGGTGGAAGGCATCCTGTTGAAGGCATGGCCGCCGTTGCCGGCGCTCATGGGCTGGCGGACGGTGATGCGGGAGGACTTCATGTGGAGGCCGAGATATTCGATGTATTCGCGCTTGTAGGTATGGATGCCGCAGGAATGGCCGCGGCCGACGAGCCAGGTGAGCTCGGAGAGGAGCGCGTAGGCGTGCTGGAAGTCGCGGGCCTTGTAGATGGTCAGCACGGGGGAGATCTTTTCGTCATAGAACTTGTCGGACTTGATGGGTTCGACGCCTTCGACGAGGAGGATGTCGGTGCCTTCGGGGATGGTGATGCCGGCGCCTTCGGCGATGACGGCGGCGGACTTGGCGATGACGTCCTGGTTAAGCGCGAGCTTGCCCTTGGCGTTGACCTTCCACATATGGTTCTTCAGCTTCTCGCGGTCTTCGCCCTGCACGAGGTAGCAGTGGTTGGCCTGCATGTCCTGCATGAACTGGTCGTATACGGCCTCGACGGCGATGACGGCGTTTTCGGAGGAGCAGGAGGTCGCGTAGTCGAAGACCTTGCTGCCGCGGATCATGGAGGCGGCTTCGGCGATGTTGGCGTCTTCGGCGACGATGGTCACGGCATTGCCCTGGCCCACGCCGTAGGCGGGAGTTCCGCTGGAGTAGGCGGCGCGCACGACCGCGCCGCTGCCGGTGGCGACGATGAGGTCGGAGAGGTGCATCAGTTCGGCGGCGGCTTCGCGGCCCGGATCCTCAAGGACCTGGATGAGGTCTACGGGAGCCCCGACTTTCTTAAGACCTTCGCGCATCATGTTGACGGCTTCGATGGTGCACTCGCGGGCGCGGGAGCTGGGCTTGAAGATGACGGCGTTGCGGCACTTGAGCATGCCGACTGCCTTGCCGCCTGCGGTGGCGGTGGGGTTGGTCGCGGGCAGGATGGCGCAGATGACGCCGACAGGCTTGGCATACTTGGAGATGCCCTTTTCCTCATCACGTTCGATGAGACCGACGGAGATGGCGCCCTTCACGTCCTGGAGAACACCGCCGACCTTGCGCTTGTGCTTGATGATCTTGCTTTCCACATTGCCGAACTGGGATTCTTCTACAGCCATCTTGGCGAGCTTGGCGATGTTGTCGTCCCTGTAGACTTCCCAGCCGACGGCGAGGCAGACCTCATCGATCTGTTCCTGGGTGTATTCTGCCACAGCAGCCTGGGCCTTGCGGGCAAGTTCCATCTGTTCCGCTCCGGTTTTCATGTGACTCCCTTTGACATGCAGTCTATTTATGCAGAGCATCCGGTGTGGTGGGCATCAGATGTGCAGATGTTGGAAAACGGTTTCTTCGGGGGATGATCCCCCCATGTGCGATCCGGCCCGGGAAGCGGGTAGGTGCGCCGACCGGGCCGGAGGCTATGCTACTTCTTTTCCTGCTTCAAGTCCTTGAGGAGTTCCTCGAGGGCGACCTGCTTGGCCTTGAACATCTTGAGGACTTCGTCGCGGGAAAGGACGAGCCTGGGGGAATAGCTGTCGTTCATCCTCTTGACGACTTCAGGATCGTTGAACATTGCGGGGACGATCTTGGAGGCCTTCTCGATGATGGCCGGGTCAACGCCCTTGGGCATGGCATAGCCGCGGAAGTTGACGCTGGCGTCGTCAACGCCCTTGTAGCCGAGTTCCATGAAGGTGGGGACGTTGGGGAGGTACTCGTGGCGCTTCACGTCGGCGATGGCGAGGATCTTCAGGCGGTCCTGGGCGCGGCCGGCGTCGGAGAGGTTGTTGAAGCCTGCGAGGACCTTGCCGGAGAGGATGTTCTGCATGGCATCGGTACCGCCCTTTTCAGGGATATAGGTGATCTTGGTACCGGTTTCCTTCTGGAGCTGCAGGGTGGCGATATGGTGGCCGACATAGAGGCCGGCGCCGTTGATGGTCAGCTTGCCGGGATTTTCCTTGGCGAACTTGATGAGTTCGTCGACGCTGTTGATGGGGCTGTCCTTAGCGACGACGAGCACGGCGGGGTCGGAACCCCAGTTGCCCAGCGGTTCGAAGGTGTCGATGCTGTACTTGGTGTTGTAGACGATGGACTGGCAGATGAAGTGGGGCATGTTGTAAGCGGTGATGGGCAGGCCGTCACGGCTGCCGCGGTCCATGAACCAGTTCCAGGCAGTGAGGCCGCCCGCACCGGCTTTGTTCACGACGACGAAGGGCTGTCCGAAGAATTCCTTCTTCTGGGCGGTCATGCAGGAGATGCGGGCCTGCAGGTCGGTGGCGCCGCCGGGGCTGTAGGCGACGATGAGGGTCAGCGGGCTTGCGGGATAGTCATCGACGGGAGCGGCTTCGGTCTGGGGAGCGGCGCCGAACAGCATGCCGCAGAGGCAGAGGGCGGAGAGGAGACGTGATTTCATAGGTCCTCCGGGATAGGGGTGAAGGGGTTTCAAGGCCTTTTCCGACATTCCTTTCCCGCTAGAAGAGCGAGAAGGAAGGTATTACCACACCGAGGCCGTAGGAGAAGAGCGCCCAGAGAGCGAAGACAAAGGCGAAGCTTCCTGCGGTACGGATTGCGATGATGCGCGGGGTGAGGGGGTCGGGGTTCGCGGCGAGGGAGCCGAGAAGGAGGTAGAGGAAGGAGCTGAGGTAGAAGCCCAGCGGAAGCAGGCACAGCACATAGGCGATGGAGATTAGGAACTGCACGCCGACGAGCCTGAAGGGGTACCTGAGGAGGAGGCAGAAAACGTCGTAGTCGTTCTGCCATCTGAAGATGGCGAGTGCGTACTGGAAGACATTGATGCCGATCATCACCCAGATGAGAATCTGCGGGAGGATCGCCGCCTCGCCCTCGATTTCCCTGGCTCCGAGCATGAAGAACAGGGTTGTGGCCGTCATGGTGACTGCGGAAAGAAGTTCTTTTCTTATGAAGACCATGGTGAGCTCCTTAGCATTCGCCTTCGAGTTTGATGCGGCTGTACCTGATTTCTCCGACAATGCCCCAGATGAGGCTGAGGATGCAGAGGGTGATGAGGCCGATGTTCAGGGAGCCCGTACAGAAGTAGTTGAAGAGGCCGACGTCGGTATTGGCGATCATGCTGCCGCGGAGGAAGTTCCTCGGCGATGGGACCGAGGATGAGGCCGAGGACCAGCGGCGCGCTGGGGAATGAGAGTTTGCCGAGGAAGAGCATGATCATGCCGAGGCTGAACATGATGAGTACATCGGCGAAGTTGTTCGATACACAGTAGGAGCCGAACACGCAGAGGATGGCGACCGCCGCGAACATGATGTGGTTGGGCACGTTGGCGACATAGTGGGAGTACTTCGAGGCCAGGATGCCGACGAGGAGCATGAAGAACTGCGCCAGGAAGAGACCGATAAGGAACGTGTAGGTGACATCGGCGTGCTTGGTGAAGAGGTCGGGGCCGGGGAAGAGCCCGTGGATCAGGAGGCCGCCGAGAAGAACAGCTGCGGTGGGGGATCCGGGAATGCCAAGCGTGAGCAAGGGCACGAGGGCGGGGCCCACGGTGGCGTTGTTGGCGGATTCCGAGGCGCAGACGCCTTCGGGGTCGCCGGTTCCGAACCTGCCGGGGTTCTTGTCCATCTTCTTTACCTGGTCATAAACCATGAGGCCGGCAATCTGACCACCCGCACCGGGGATGATTCCGATGAGGGTGCCGATGATGCTGCCGAGGCTCAGGGTCTTCTTCATGTGGAGATGCTGACGGAAGGACTTCGCAAGGACACCGGACTGCGACTTGACTTCAAGCTTCACCAGCTTCATGTGGGCATCACGCATGAGGTCGATGATCTGAGGAACGGCGAAGAAGCCGATCAGCGCGGGAACGAGGGCGATGCCGGAGGCAAGGTCGGGATGGAATACGAAGCGCGGTTCGCCGGAGATCTGACTGTAGCCGACAGTAGAGAGCATCATGCCCAGCGCGCCGGCGAAGAGGCCCTTGAACATGCCGCCCGAAGAGAGACCTGTGATGACGGTGATGCCGAAGATTGCCGTCCAGAAGAGCTCGGAGGGACCGAAGCGCATGGCGAACTCGGCAAGGGGGGGCGCGAAAAATATGAGGACGGCCACGCCGAAGAGACCTCCGACGAACGAGGAGATGAACGCCGTGTAAAGCGCTTCCTCCGCCCGGCCGTTTTTGGCCATGGCGGGACCGTCAAGCAGTGTAGCGATGGAGGCTGGGGCGCCCGGGATGCTGAGCAGAATTGCGGAGAGGCATCCGCCTGCGACGGCGCTCGTGTACACGGCGCCGAGCATGATCAGCGAAGTGGTCGGCGGAAGGTAGAATGTGAACGGGACGAGCAGCGCCACGGCCATGGTGGGCGAAAGCCCGGGCATGGCTCCGAAGAACAGACCGCCCATGGAGGCTGTGAGGAGTACCAGCATGTTCAGCCATGTGAATACTTCCGGTAATGCGTTGAGGAGATTTTCCATATCCGAGCTCCTTCTGCAGGAATTTAGCTCAAATTGATATATATCTTTTAAAAAATTTATATATACTTTATTGACAGTGCGTCAAGTATGTTTTTAGTTTTTCCCCAAGGAAGGAAGCCTCTGTCGTCTTTTCATCAGGGGGGATCCGGGAGCTCCGTGCCAGGCGCTTCCGCACGGGCGTCGACGCGCGTACGCTTCGCCATCATATGTCGCCCCTCGGATGATAATGGCTGGAAAATGGGAGGAGTTGTTTTAATAAGTCATGTAAAAACAATAAATTGTGATATTTTTACAAAGCGTCTGGACACTTGAAAAAAAGAGCTTATCATTATGCAGATATAATATGGTCATGTTTGTCCGGCATGGCCTAATCAGGGAGCAGAATTATGTGGGAATATACTGATACCGTTCGGGATCACTTCCTGAACCCCCGCAACTCGGGCGTTCTTGAAGACGCCA
>JAKSQA010000129.1 GCA_024404335.1 Mailhella sp. | reverse complement strand
TTCGGGCCGCCGGCGTATGAACTTCTCGATTTCCGCCGTATAGAAGCGGGCCGCCTGCTCGATCTTCTCGTCGCGTGTGCCCTCGAGCGCCGCGGTGTCGAGCGTGTCCCCAAGGGTGAAGACGTAGTCGTTCCCCTCGCGTATGAGCACGACGGGCCATATCTCGGCTCCGCCGCGCACGGCAAGGAGGGCGGGGCCTCTGTTCACGGCCGCCGTCTCGCCGAGGAAGGGGATGAACGCCGCCTCTTCCCGCTTGGTGTTGTGGTCGACGAGGAAGGCGACGATGCCGTTTGCGTGCAGCGCCTTTATGACTTCTCTGACTGCCTGCCTGTGCCCCACCATCGTCGCGCCCCGGGCCTCGCGGCATGAGGCGATGAAGGCATGTACGCCCTCGTTCGGGTACTTCCGCACGACGACCATGCGGGGGCGGGGGCTCTCGTAGACCTGACCGAGGAGCGAGGCGAGCAGCTCCCATGCGCCGAAGTGCGCAGTCGCTGCGACGATGGGGCGTTCGCAGGCGCGGAAACGTTCGAGAAGGTCCGGCGGATCGAAGCGGAGGCTCGGGGATTCCAGCCCGAAGCGGTCCGTGAGCACGATTTCGAGGAAGGACCTTCCGGTATGGCGGAAGCTGGCCTTTGCAACGGCACGGGCCTCACCCTCGGGGATTCCCAGGTGGGAGGCGATGCTGCGTACCGCAAGCCTGCGTCTGGAGGGGACGAGGTGCCAGATGATGTCTCCTATGGCGCTGCCGATGCGGCGGGAGCCCGCATAGCCGAATGCCCGCAGGAATGCCCGGATTCCGCTCAGCAGGGCGAAGATCAGGCGGCCGTTCAGTGTCATGCTTCCGTCCTCCTGCCGTCGATGCCGGCGTAGAGCTCGTGCAGGTCGCGTTCAAGACGGGTCTTGGCGGCGAGTATCGTCCCTTCCTCGATGTCGGGCACGGCCGTGCGACCGTCTTCCCAGATTGTGCCGAAGCGCACCGTCACGCGGGAGAAGGGCAGGGGCACCTGGAATCTGTCCCAGGTGGGGGCGCGGAAGGCGTGCTCCACATGGATGCGGCAGGGGCATATCCGTGCGCCCGTGCGGTTCGCCAGGAAGAGGGCTCCTTCCTTTGCGACGTGGCGCGGGCCCGCAGGGCCGTCGATCGTGATGCACGCGTGGGCGAATTCCTTCTTCATCAGATGGGCGAGCCCGAGCAGGGCGCGCATGCCGCCGCGGTTGCTGGAGCCTCGCACGACCTCCACATGCTGCGATTCAAGGATTTTGGCGAGGAAGTCGCCGTCTCTGCTGGGGCTGACGATGGAGACGACCCTGAGCTGGCGCGCCACGGGGATGAGGGAGAAGAGCTCGTCATGCCAGAGGCAGCAGATGAGGCTTTCACGGGCGGCATCGGCCTCGTCCACAGGCGCGCGCCCTTCCTCGCGGATGCGCAGGGTGGAGCATATCATCCTGTAGAGGCTGACTATGAGGAAGATTTTGAGTTTCTGAGGCAGGCGCATGGGACTCCCGGGCTTGAGGGCGGGCGGAGCGCCGCCCCGGAATATGCTTGACGGAGGAGATGATAGCCCACATTATCGGGATGTGCCAGAGGGAAAAGCCCTTTTTTCCGCGGCCCCATCACAAGAGGTTCATGTATGGAAGGTATCCGCCTCAACAAGGCGCTTGCGGATGCCGGCGTGTGCTCGCGCCGGAATGCGGACGAACTGATTTTCTCCGGGGCCGTCTTCGTCAACGGCCGCAGGGCCGAGAGCCCCGGGGTGAGGGTGACGGAGGCGGACAGGATAACCGTGAACGGCAGGCCCGTGGCCATGAGGACCGCTGCGTCGGAAAGCTGCGTGCTCATGCTGAACAAGCCCGTGTGCGTGGTCTCCACGGCGAGCGATCCCGAAGGAAGGGAGACGGTGCTTGACCTCGTGCCCCGGCCCTGGAGCCGCAGGCGCCTCTATCCCGTGGGGCGGCTGGACTATTTCTCCGAGGGGCTCCTTCTGCTTACTGACGACGGCGAGCTCGCCCACCGCCTCACGCATCCGCGCTGGCATCTCCCCAAGGTGTACCGCGTGCTCGTGAGGCCCGAGCGCGGCGCGGCTTCCGTGGCGCCCGCGCTTGAGCGGATGCGCCGCGGCATGGTGCTGGAGGAGGGGGACAGGCTGGCTCCGGTGGGGGCTCGCATCGTCGCTTCCCGCGACAGGAGGGGCGTGGCCCTCGAGCTCACGCTGCACCAGGGGCTGAACCGCCAGATACGGCGCATGTGCCGCGATGTGGAGTTTACTGTGCTCCGCTTGGAGCGTATAAAGGAAGGCCCTCTCGAACTGGGAGGGCTTGAGGCGGGCGAAGTGCGGCCTCTTTCGCAAGAGGAGCTTGCGGCGCTGCGCAGGTCCGTAGGCCTGGCGTGATTTTTCCGCCTGTATTCAGAGAGGTACGTTATGGAAATACGGTATCAGGTTGGCGGGCCTTCCAAGTGGAAGGCCGACGCCGTGCTTCAGTTCGTATTCAGCGGCGAGGGCCCCGAGGAGGCCTGCTCCGCGCTCATGCAGGCGGCCCCCTGGCTGGGCATTGCTCCGGCATGGCGCGACTTCCGCGGCGGAAAGGACGAGTGCGTGATGATGTACGGCCCCGCGGCCATGGACATATCCCGTGCGCTCTGCGTGGGGCTCGGCGACCCCGCGGCGCTCGACCTCATGTCGTTCCGCCATGCGGTGGGGCGCGCCGTGAGGCGCTGCCGCAGCTGCGGACTTGAGAGCATCGGCCTCGACGCCGTGTCGCTTGCACGCGTGGCGGAAAGACTGGGCGTTGCAGCGGCCGCCCTCGTCAGGGAGGCCGTCGTCTCGGCAGGGCTGGCGCTCTACCGGTATGACCGCTGGAAGAGCGATGCCGGTGCGGAGAAGGATCCCCGCTGGATGGCCGTGATGGCCGACGACGAGTTCATCTCTAACGATGTGCGCGATGCCGCACGCATGGCGGAGGCGGAAGCCGCCGGCGTATGCCTTGCCCGCGACCTTGCCAACGACCCCGCCTGCGCGCTCACGCCTTCGGATTTCGCGGCGAAGGCCTGCGGAACGGCCGCCCGCCACGGCATGAAGGCCACGGTCTTCGGCCGTGACGATCTCGCAGCCGAGGGCATGAACGCCTATCTGGCCGTGGCGAAGGGCTCCGTGGAGGAGCCCAGGATGGGCCTGATCGAATATACGCTCTTTGCGCAGACGATTGACGACCGCTTTACCTGCGTGTGCGAGAGTTGCCACCCTGAAGTGACCGATCCCACCTGTGCTTGCCGCTGGCGGTTTGTCTTGGCGTAGTTTCAGTGGTTTTGGCGTACCGAAAAGGAGACCCATGAACAGACGTGAGTTTTTGACGGGCAGCATGGCCACGGCGGGTGGCGCCCTGGTGGGCGCTGGGTGCGCCAATGTGCCGCCGGCTGCGCCCCCGAAGAGCGCCAAGATTCCCTACCGGATGTTCTGGAACTGGGACCACTCCACCAACTGGTGCGAAAACGTGTTGGGCGTGCAGAACGTCGGCGTGGCGAATCCCTACACCAAGGTCGGGGACTTCTTCGAGCAGGATTTTCGGCGCATGGTGGACTGGGGCGCGGCGCATGGCATGCAGGCCATTGGCATTGTGGGGCTGCTGCGCGATTGGCATGGCGGCGTGGAGGCCGCCCGCCGCCTCTGCGGCTATGCGCGCGACAAGGGGGTGCGCATCTACATCATTGCCGGACTGTATGCCTATGGTGGGGCCTACTACGAGGGTGACAGCAAGTACAATCTTGACGCGTTCTTCCGGGCCAATCCCGACTGCATTGCGCGCAAGAAGGACGGCTCGCCGTTCTACGCGCGGTTCAAGGGACATGGCGGACCGAAGGTCGAGGCGCAGGGGTGCCCGTCCAACCCCAAGCTCAATGCCTATGTGCTGGAGTCCTATGACTGGCTCTTCAAGACGATTCCCGAATTGGGCGGCATTCAGATGGAAGCCGGCGACAATGGCGTTTGCCA
>JAKSQA010000128.1 GCA_024404335.1 Mailhella sp. | reverse complement strand
CCTTGAGGCGGTTTCCCCGCGGATGGGTAGAAGCGGCGCCCTGCGGCTCGAGGCCGCCGTCAAGAAGCTGCCGGCCGCGCGCAAGCGCAGTGCGGTGGAGGAAGGGCTGGCCTCCCTCACGCCGCGCGTTGCCGGGCGGCAGTCTTCCTGAAGGCGGCAGGATCCTATGGAGTGATCAGCCCGGAGCGTCATGCTGCGCATATCGTCACATTCCGTGCTGTCGCAGGGGATGCACGGAAGGTCGGGGGCGAGGCTTTCGTGCATGGGGCCCGGGTAGGCCCGGAAGCCAGCGGTGCGGCAGGCTTGACCGGGAGCCCTTGCGGGAATATGCTTTTCCGCCTGCCGAAAACGGCAGGATAAACCATTCCATCGAAGGTGCGGAAATGCGTATCAAGGCCCTTTGCATCCATCATATCTGCGCGGTGATCGCCATGCTTCTTGTCATGGCGGCGGCCCCCGCCCATGCGGAAACGCTCGTCGATATCTACGGCCCCGGCCAGAATCAGATCAACCTCTCCATGGCCTCTCCGCTGACGGCCCCCGGCCAGCAGGCTAGGTCGCTCGGCTCCGAGCTCCATACCGCCATCAACACCGACCTGAACCTCCTTCCCTTCATGCGTCTCACGCCTGACTCCGCCGTCCTCGGCGGCACGGTGCTCCAGGGCTGGAAGGGCGACACCGTCGACTTCAAGCGCTTCCAGATCGCAGGCGCCGACCTTCTGGTGACGGCGTACTGGCCCTCCGGAGACAGCGGCGAGCAGACGGTCGAGCTGCGCGTGTTCGAGACGTTCTCCGGCAAGTTCGTGTTCGGCAACGCCTACTCCAACGTCTCGCACCAGACCGTGCCCGAGACGGCCGACCGCTTCTGCGACGACCTCATGGAGGCCCTCACCGGCGCCCGCGGCTTCTTCAGCGGAACGCTCGCCTTCGTGAAGGGCAACGGCCGCCAGCGCGACGTATGGCTCGTGCGCCCCACCGGGCGTGATCTCCGCCAGCTCACGCACATGGCCGGTTCCGCCATGTCCCCCTCCTGGTCTCCCGACGGGCGCTACATCGTCTTCACGCATATCGACAACAGCACGCATGCCCTCGGCGTCTACGACAGGACCACCGGCAAGCAGACCCGCGTGCCCTTCCGCGGCAATACGGTCATCGGCCCCTGCTACCTGCCCGACAACCGCGTGGCGGTCAGCCTCTCCACGGGCCATTACCCCGATATCTTCCTGCTGAACAGGCAGTTCAAGATCGAGCGCCCGCTTGAGCAGAGCTCCGCCATCAACGTCTCCCCCTCGTTCGATTCCACCGGTACGAAGATGGCCTTCACCTCCAACAGGCTGGGCGGCCCCCAGGTCTTCCTCACGGACCTCGCCTCCGGCTCCGTGCAGCGCATAAGTAAAGAGGGCCCGTACAATTCCGAACCCTGCATCAGCCCCGACGGCACGCTCATCGCGTACACCAAGGGCACCGGTTCCGGATTCCGCATCTTCGTGTACGACACCATGACCGGGCAGGACCGCCAGGTCTCCTTCGGCCCCGGCAGCGACGAGCAGCCCGCCTTCGCTCCCGACAGCTATTTCGTGGCCTTCACCTCCACCAGAAGCGGCAAGCAGCAGATATACCTGACGACCCGCCACGGCGGCGAGGCGAAGCTTCTTCCTACGGGCGGCGGCAATGCCTCCTTCCCCCGCTGGGGCAAGTAAAAAAAATTAAATTTTTTACCCGTAATGCCCCCCCTAACGACTTGACATCATAAAACTCAGGGGTAATATCCCGCTCTGTTCACATCTAAACTTTTCTTTCCGGTACAGCTGCTCAGAATGGAGCGGGCCGGGAAAGAGAAATATCAGGAAAACTCTCAGGAGGAGTTATCATGAATTCCATCAAGACTTTTGGTATGGTTTCCGTCCTTGCTCTGGCTCTCGCCATGGGCGCCGGCTGCGCTAAGAAGAACGCTGAAGTTGAAGCAGGCAACACCTCTGTTGCTTCCGGCAACGCCGCTCTCGACGCCGCCTGCCAGCAGATCACCGACGGTGTCGTGTACTTCGACTACAACAAGTACGACATCAAGGCCGAATACCGCGACATGCTGAAGGAAAAGGCTGACCTGATGAAGCAGTTCAACTCCATCAAGGTCCGCATCGAAGGCAACTGCGACGCCCGCGGCACCCAGGAATACAACCTCGCCCTCGGCGAACGCCGCGCCCGCGCTGCCTATGAATACATGGTCCGCCTCGGCGTTGCCGCCGACCAGCTCGACATGATCTCCTTCGGCAAGGAACGTCCCGCTGTCGAAGGCTCCGGCGAGAAGGTCTGGGCTAAGAACCGCCGTGACGAATTCAACGTCGTCGCCCGCTAAGCTGATTTCATAGAAGAGGCTATGCTCCCCAGGGAGCATAGCCTTCTTTATTGAGTCCGGGGCGTAGCGCAGCGGTAGCGCGCCTGCTTTGGGAGCAGGATGTCGCTGGTTCAAACCCAGTCGCCCCGACCAATATTTCAGGGTCCACACCTTATGGCGCGGACCCTTTTTTGTTTTGGGACACAGGCATACTTGCGGCGATGACGCGCCTGTCGGCTGAACGTTATGATTATTCTTTTACTGTTCAGCTTATCGCGGGATTGCCGTGCATAGAGGGCGCCCTGGTGAGGACGGTAGGTTTGGGAGTCTCCAGATAACCATCAGCTTCATTATTTGCATATCTATTTCCTACCAAGGGAGGAATTTCTCATCCCAAGGGAGGAATTTGTCGTCAGGGTTATCAAATTCCATATCTTCCTCTTTCATGCAGAGAATTATGTTCCAGCCGATATATGTGTTTGGATCGTTTTCATCGGGATACCAATCGCAAAATTCAACAAGGTAGCGATTTCCAGCCCGATCGATTACTGTCCCACCTTCACCCTTTGAAATGGTTCTGTTGCAAAGCTCATCAGAACTTCCTGTCCAATCGTAAACATCAGGGTCGTCAATAGTATACTCGCGCTTTGTCCTTATATTTGAGAGCATTTTCATAGATAGAATGGTTGTCCTAGTATATAAAGTCTAACCTGGCATGGGCGTTGTTACGCGTCTGCCGGTCGATAGTGAGGTCCTTATGAAGAGGACCTTTAGAGCCCTGGTCATATTGAAGAGTTTCTTTTCGGCGTAGAAGGCTCAGAAGCATCCACGCTTGGCAGGTGCATCGTAGAAGGCCACTTTTTTCCCATCCAAGCCGAGGGGGGCCTCCTGTCTGTGAATCTGCAGCGAGTGGGGGGCTGCAGTGGCGCTAGACGTCCAGCAGGGATTTCCTGACCAGCTTTGCCTTCGGATTCCGTTCGGCTTCCTTTCTGCCGGAAAAGAACCACGGCTCGTAGTGCTCGGGGATGACGGTGCTTGTCTTCAGTTCGGCGGCGAGCTCGTCGGAACCTCTTGAGAGGTCGACCCGGCTCCAGTCTATTTCCCATGCGTGTTTCATAGCGGCGTGGATTCTCCTTATGTCCTGCGGGCTATGGTAGCCGTATTCAGCGGAAATTATAAGCCCCAAGACGTATATGAGGCGTTTTTTGTCCTGTGCCTGATGCCTGAAAAACTCTGCGTATTGCCTCATGTGCGGATGCGTCGGCCAGGCTCTGCGCATACTCTTCTGCGGCGTGGATGCGGCGGGCGGGAAAGGCTTGCGGAAGGCTGGTCCGAGAAGCAGGAGATCACCGTGCTGCGCGCGGAACCGATCCTGGAAACGAAAAATGCGAACTGCGGCGGCAGAAAAGGGCAGATAATGATCCTGTTCGAACGTCCGGAGGACATGGATGACGCGGCATATCAGCAATATGCGGAAGGCCGTGCCGCCTATATGTATTTCGGATATGTCGGAAGCGATATCTCCCAGTCTATCTCCGGTGCAGCGCTGAATCAGGCAGTCAACGGGAGCCTCCTTCTGGCTGACGGTACGAGCAGGCGTTTTTATGCGGGACTGTATGTGTTCGTAGAGGTCGCGCATGACGGTCTGCTTCAGTCCGATTCGCAGAGAGTGGTCCTCCGTGCCGATA
>JAKSQA010000127.1 GCA_024404335.1 Mailhella sp. | reverse complement strand
CCTTCTCGGCCGGATCGGCCTTCGGCAACTTCGCCGAGCCCGCGATGGGGCGGTCCGTCTCCTCGCGCTCCATGGGCTCGGCGCACTTCTCGTTGATCTCGTTGAATTCCTTCGCGAGGTCGACGACTTCCTTGACGCCTTCCTCCACGACCTCGCGCACGGTGCGCGCCTCGTTGACGAGGGGCTCCTGCTCCAGATAGCCGATGGAGTATCCGGGGGCGACTACGGTTTCGCCTTCGAATGCCGTATCGACACCTGCAAGGATCTTCAGCAGGGAGGACTTGCCGGCGCCGTTGAGGCCGAGAACGCCGATCTTGGCGCCGTAGAAGTACCCGAGGGATATGTCCTTGAGCACTTCCTTCTGGCCGTGGCGCTTCGTCACACGCGACATCGAATAGATGACTTTGTCGACTGGTTCTGCCATAAACCTTCCTATTTCAATCGGTTATGTTTAAATAGTTCATAATTGCAGGCATATTATTGCATCGGAGCCGAAAAATCAACAGCCCGGCTCCTCAGGGGGAACGCATCCTCCCGGAATCAGCCGACTTCCGGAAAATACGCCTGCCTTGGGGGAGAGAGATGGCTGTGCGGGGCGGAATGGTTATTGACAGCTATTCTCAATAAGAATAGCGTAGTGCGGAAGTTTTCCGAACACTGATCCACCACAGGGGGACGAATGACAAAGACGAGAATGACCAGCCAGCGCCGGGTGATCCTTGAGGAGCTGCGCAGCGTCAGGACGCACCCGACGGCCGATGAGATCTATTCCCTCGTCAGGGTCAGGATGCCCCATATCAGCCTGGGCACTGTGTACAGGAACCTTGAGCTCCTTTCGGAAACCGGCGAGATCCTTAAGCTCGACACCTTCGGCGGCGTGCGCCGCTACCATGGATTCACGCATTCCCACATGCACGTGCGCTGCCTGCAGTGCGGAAGGGTGGCCGATGTCGAGGCGGGCGAAACGGACATCCCCCGGCCGGAGTCGGCCCGCGCGGAGGGCTTCAGCATCTCCTCGGTGCGCGTGGAGTTCGACGGAATCTGCGACTGCTGCAGGGCAGGCGCTGACGCCGCCGAAGCAGCCGGCCTCTGATTTTGCTTGCCAACCACAGGAAAACGTAGCATTATCCATCCCCGATGGACCAGTAGCTCAGCTGGCAGAGCCCCCGGCTCATAACCGGATTGTCGTAGGTTCGATCCCTGCCTGGTCCACCACAGCATATTTAAAGCAAATGGCCACGGAAAGACTAAGTCACCGTGGCTATTTGCTTTAACGCCTTTAGGCAGTTGAGCGAGCTTGCGAGCGAAACAGGAAACCACACTTTACCGCATGGCCCCCAAAAGCAGCTCGCGTACATCGCCAGATCTGGCTGCTGCGGCGACGTCGATTAGGGAAGAAGAGCTCCCGCATCCAGCTTTTCGATTATGCAGGAGTGTTTCTTATCCTTTGAGTCCCTGTCGTAGCTGATGCCGACAAGGAGGACCTCTTTGGCGTAGCCGGCAAGAGCGCCGGCGTAGCGGCGGTCTTTAATCTGGTCTATGGCCGTTTCCGCCGAATGGTTCCATTTGAGCTCGATGACCATGGCGGGCATGTCGCCGGCCTCCCGGCGGGGGATGAGGGCGAAGTCGGCGAAGCCTGTGCCAGCGGGCATCTCACGCACTACGCTGTAGTATGCAGGGGCGGTGAAGTAGGCCATGGGCACGGCGCAGGAAAGGCTGTTCTCGTCGTTGGACTTAATCTGAGAAGCATAGGTGCGGTGCGCAAGCTCCAGGAGTTCCGCGACCTGTTCGGCATTGCCGTCGATGGTGGCCCAGAGGATGTCCTCGCAGCGGGAAATGGATGCGGCGATTTCCTTCCAGCAGCCGGTTTCCAAGGCGGCCTGGAATGCCGTGCTCACCTCATAGTTGGGGATATAGGCTGTGCCGCGGTCGGCATCGTAGCCGAGATAGCCCAGATGGATGAGGGCCGTAAGGGCATCGTCCTTTGATTTGATGGAGGTGAGGTCGTTCCCGAACGTATGGGTTCTTACCCGTACCTTTCCGCCCTTGAGCATGGTGAGCACGTCGTCTTTCAGGCCCGTGAAGTCCAGCGTGATGAGCTTGTTGATCGTGTCGAAGGCCGAGGTGTTCTTCCAGAAGGCCTGCAGGGTCATCCGCGTCATGGCCTGGCTGACGGAATTGGGATTGTACGTGTCGAGGCCGCTGATACGGTAGCCGTCGTACCACTGCCTTATGGATTCGAAGTCCTTGCCGAAGCGGACGCACAGTTCCCGTACTTCACTCTCGGTGAAGCCGAAATAGGGCGTGAGCGCATCCGAATCCAGCATGGTGTATTCGCGGAAGTTGTTCAGCGCGGATTCGTCATGGATCTTCTTGATGGGCAGGATGCCGGTGATGTAGCCGAGCGCCAGAAAACTCTTCGATTCCTCGCTTTTGAAGATGGAATGGAGGAACTGCATGTATCGGTGCACGAGGTCGGGGCGGTCGCTGTGGTTGCGGACCACGCAGTCCCATTCGTCGATGATGATGACGAATGGCGCACCTGTCTTGTGGTAGACGGCATCGAGGATTCGCTCGATGTCGCCGGATATGCAGCAGTCCTCATGCTCGCTGCGCAGGTCGCGGAGGAGGCGCTCCATGATGTTTTCCACAAGGTCTTCCTTGTGGGAATCGGCGACAGAAGAGATATCGAGATGGATGACGTTGTACTTGTTAAGGTAGGATTCGAAATCCGGGCTGTTCGCAATCTCGAACTTGGAGAAGAGCTCCCGGGAGTCGCAGCCACTGCTGTAGTACGCGTCGATCATGCCGGCGGCCTGTGATTTTCCGAAGCGCCGCGCATGGCTGAGGGCGACGCAGCAGTCGGCCGTACCGAGAAAAGAATTCGTGAGGGAGAGGAGGCCTGTCTTATCGACGTAGATTCTGCCGCTGATATCCTTGCGGAAACTTGTGTTATCCGGATTGAAGTACGTGCCCATATTCCGACTCCCTGGAAGAATGTCCATCCGGATATTAATGGTTTTACATGGCGTTGGCAATTCTACAGAGGGTATTGCTGATTATGGGCTTAAAACGCTGCTGAGTTTAAATCGGCTCAAATCTCGAATTGACTTCCGTCCTGCGGACACATCATGGCGACGGCCAGGATGACGATGATTCATCGGCCCGTCATGGAAGCGTCACATACTGTCCAGTATGTCGTAGATCTCGCCGTAGTCGGCAGCCCTGACGCCGCTGCGGTCATGCAGGAGCAGAAGCGGAAGACCTGTTTTTCCTCCGCCCCTGTCGACCTCGTAGACTTTGGCGGCGTGCCATCTTTGCAGGTACGTGACTTTTCGGTAGCCCAGCGCGAGGGCGAATTTCCGTACCTCTGCGGGAGGCGGGGGGCTTGGCTTCCAGAGGGAGAAAAGCCGTGTGAACAGCCGCATCATTCCGGCCTCGGGCACGGTTTCAGCGCAGCGCGTAGTCGGAGATGAGCCGGCCTATCCTGCCGATGTCGACCTTGCCCTTGAACTCGAACTTGGCCGTGAACTCATTGGAGAACATGATGAAGAGCTCGGAATCGGAGAATATCTCCGCGAAGCCCGGCGTCTGTATGGAGAAGTACTGGATGCGGGCGTAGGGCAGGGTGGTGAAGGTCTTGCGGCTGCCGGTGATGCCCTGGACGTCTATCGCGATGATGCGCTTGTTCGTGAAGACGAGCTGGTCGCGTACCGTGCGGAAGGCCATTTCCACGCTCTCGCCGTCGGTGAGCAGGCCCTTTACTTCGGAGCGGACCGAGTCGGTGTCGATTTCCTTGAGGT
The DNA here is from genome assembly GCA_024404335.1 of Mailhella sp. Lineage (GTDB taxonomy): Bacteria > Desulfobacterota > Desulfovibrionia > Desulfovibrionales > Desulfovibrionaceae > Mailhella. Next base: position 238 of record JAKSQA010000127.1, on the reverse strand, counting down.
TCCAGACGGAGTCGGAATTGAAATTGATGGACATGCTTCTTCCTTCGTTTCGGTTTTCGGGGCGCGGCCTGGCCGCCGGGGCAAGCATACCAGCCGCGGCCGGAATGTTCCAGAGGAAACCGTGAGGGGCAGGCATCCGGAGGCGGACCGGAGCGCTGCCTTGCTCCATCTGTTTCATAGGGGAGTATACGGTCCTCGTCAGGATTATTCCGCAGGTGCGGGCGCGGATCTACGTGGG
>JAKSQA010000126.1 GCA_024404335.1 Mailhella sp. | reverse complement strand
CGAACCAGGCGAGGAACCACCAATCCTGCGTGTAGAGGAAGGATGCGGCGGACGGGATGAAGCCTATGAGCACCTTAAGGAAGTTGGAATAGGCGGTATTGTAGTAGTCGCGGCCGGGCCCCTTGCTCTTGACGGGAGCCGTCTCGCTCGTCACGGTGAGTCCGTTGTCGACGTCGGGATTAAGGCCTCCCATGGTGATGACGTTTCCGGAGTTCGCAATGGAGACCTTGTCCAGTTCGGCGCGCCATTCCCTTTTCTGCGTCATGCCGAACCTGCGGAACCCCAGTGTGTTCCTGACAAAGCCTACGATGCTGTTCTCCCCGGGGCTTCTGTGTTCGTCCCGATAGGTGTCGCGGTAGTACAGGCGGACGTTGAGGGGCAGCTTGAACGTGCTGATGCGCTTATTGTGGCTGAGCCGTTTGCGCGCGTTGCTGGGCAGCGTCTCCGCTACGGCGAGACCCATGCCGTACCGGTTGCCGAGATGGCTTGTCGAATCGCTTCCGATCTGGCTGTAGAGAGGGGTCTGGAGGTAGAGGGACTGGAGGGAGCGGATGTTCGCCGTGATTTCGAGGATCTCGCGCCGGCGCTCGTCGGCATCCTCATCGTCCGAAAGCTCGAGCGCCTGCTCCATGCCGCGGAGGATGCGCTTGAGGTGCATCACGCCGCCGTGGTTGAGGGCGAGCTGGAGCTCGTTGATGGCCTCCAGGTCGGCGAGCCTCCCCTCCTTCCATTCCTTCATGTTGAAGAGCTCGAGGTGGGTGATGAAGCCCTGCCCCTTCCACAGCAGGACGAGCACGTCTTCGGAGGAAAGGCCGGAAAGCTGCAGCGTTATCCTGTAGCCGCTGCGCAGCGATGCGAGCTTCTCAAGCAGGTCCTTCGCTTCGATCTTGAGCAGAGGGGGTCTGTCGTCGTCGGCAGGGGATTGGGTGGAGGGGAGCGTCGGATTCTTGTCAGGATTGAGATACCGGTGGAGAAGCGCTGTGGGCGTGAGCATGTCGAGGACATGGATCTCATCGGCGATAGTGATGGCGCTGTCGGCATCGACCTCATCGATCCGCTTTTCGAGCTCCTCGACGCGTGCCCTCAGCGCGGGAAGGAGCTTCTTGTGGGCGAACTCGGCGAGGTGGAGGAGGGACGTCTGCCCCTTGTCGACGAATGCCATGAACTCCGCCTCGTCGAGCTGCGGGGCGTCGATGTGGAATTCCCGGGAAAGCTCGATGGAGTGGCGCCTGTTCCAGCACCCGAGTGTCGCGAGCACCTGCTGCTGTTCCCAGAGCGTGACTGCCCGGCCTTCGCGCATGAATTCCACGATGGGCTCGGAGGCGAAGAATTCCAGAAATGTCTCGGAATCGCTGAATCCTCTAGGCGTCCATACGAAGTTGACATAGCGTCGGCGGAAGCAGGCCTTGAATTCTATGCCGATGCGGACGTCGATGCCCATGATCTTGGCCGCTCCGAGCAGCTCCCTCGCCACATCGGGGTTGATATAGTTGTAATAGACGACGGTAAGGTAGCGGATGCCCTTGATCCATGCGTCCATAATAAGGAAGGTGGCGTTCTTCCGGCCCTTCGTGTTCGCGTCGTGGACGTGGTGATCCATCGTGAGCTGGTTCCATTCCTCGGGCATCTCCATGAGGTAGTGCCGTGTGAGGAACCGTCTGACGATCCTCGGATTGCCGGATGCCGCCATGCGGAAGTCGTGGACGAGCTTGAGCTGCTCCGTCTCGTCATCGCGCGAACGGATGATGGACTTCATGATCTGTATGAGCACACGGCCGGTGTTGTAGCGGAAGGTCGTCTGGGCGCTGTGGAGCACTTCCTCGCGGAGCGAGGCAAGCGCGGCGAGACGGTCCTCGGGAGCGGATGCCTTGCTGAGGCTTCCCAGCAGGTTGATGACGGCGTGGGCCATGCGGTAGGCGTGGGTCGTCGTCAGATTGAGGATGCCGTGGGGGTGGAGGCTCGAATTGAATATACGGTGTTCAAGGTCGCAGGACGGGCCGTTGTCGATGATCTTGTTGATCATCCGGAGGATTTCCCTGTCCTGCCGGTCGAAGAAAAGCTGGAGAGACATGAAGCATACTCGTTAAAGGCTGCAGTTGTACTTATTCGCACATGATAGTTTGGCTGAGGCGGGATTGTCAACCTCTGCGCTTTCACGGCGGCAGCTGCGAAGAGCCCCCTCGGCGAGGGGGCTCATGGCCGGGGTATGCTGCGGGCCCTGCTGCGGGAATCAGGCGAGGGCCTGGTCCAGGTCGCGCAGGATGTCGTCTATATGCTCCGTTCCAATGGAGAGGCGCACCGTTCCGGGGCGTATTCCCTGTGATTCCAGCTCTTCCGGCGTGCACTGGGCATGGGTGGTGCTCGCGGGATGGATGACGAGGCTCTTCACATCGGCCACGTTGGCCAGCAGGCTGAAAAGCTGGAGCCTGTCGATGAAGGCCCTGGCCTCTTCCGCACCGCCCCTGATGTCGAAGGTGAAGATGCTTCCGGCCCCGAGGGGGAAGTCGCGCATGCAGAGGGCATGATAGGGATTTCCGGGAAGGCCAGGATGGTTGACGGAGGCCACCTTCGGGTGGGAGGCGAGGAATTCCGCAGCCGCGAGGGCGTTTGCGCCGTGGCGCTCCACGCGGAGGGAGAGCGTCTCCGTGCCCTGCAGAAGCAGGAAGGCATTGAACGGGCTGATCGCAGCGCCCGTATCGCGGAGGATGATGGCCCTGAGCCGGGTGATGAAGCCTGCGGGGGCGCAGTCCCTGGCGAAGCATACGCCGTGGTAGCTTGGATCCGGTTCGGAGAGGCGGGGGAACCTGCCGCCTGCGCACCAGTCGAAGCGGCCGCTGTCGACGACGATGCCGCCGAGCGAGGTTCCGTGGCCGCCGATGAACTTGGTCGCGCTGTGGATGACGATGTCGGCCCCATGCTCGATGGGCCTGTACAGGACAGGCGTGGCGAAGGTATTGTCGACGACAAGGGGGATGCCGTGGCTGTGGGCTATGGCCGCAGCGGCGTCGATGTCGATGAGGTTCGCATTGGGATTGCCGATGGACTCAAGGAATATGAGTTTCGTTTCCGGGCGTATCGCGGCCTCGAACGCACCAGGGTCGTCGGGATGGACGAAGGTCGTCGTTACACCGGCATCCCGGAAGGTGTGGCGGAGATAGTTGAATGTGCCGCCGTAGATGGTGGAGGCCGATACGATATGGTCTCCGCAGCGGCACAGGTTCTGGAATACGGCCGCGAGCGCGGCGGCACCGGATGCGAAGGCCAGGGCTCCGACACCGCCTTCGAGGGCGGCGATGCGCTGCTCAAGGACGTCCTGCGTGGTGTTCGTGAGGCGGCTGTATATGTTGCCGCCCTCCCTGAGGGCGAAGCGGTCGGCAGCCTGCGCGCAGTCTCTGAAGACGTAGGATGTCGTCTGATAGATGGGAACGGCCCGTGCATCGGTCGCAGGGTCGGGAAGTTCCTGCCCCGCGTGAAGCTGCAGTGTCTCAAGATGCCACGATGCTCTTGTTTCCGGGGTGATGGCTGCCATTCGTCCTCCTTCCGCAGGCTGAAGCCTGCTGCTTTCCAATACCTACTGCAAAGGTAGGTATTAGTAAAGGGCACACGGCATTTCTCTGCCCGGATGCTGAAGAGCATCTCTTCGGCATGCCGTCATTCAGCTGCGGTGACGGGCTGCTTCGCGATTTCCTCATCTACGGAAGTGACGGGGTATCCAGCATCTTCAACAGCCTTTATGAGCGCATCAAGAGGGATTTCGCCGGACCATGTGACGGATGCGGTGCCCGCCTCAAGGCTGACGTCTGCCTCTGCGCCGGCTTCCGCAAGGGCCTTTGTGACCCTTCCTGTGCAGTGGGGGCACATCATGCCCTGAACATGGAGCACCGCATGCCGTGCGGAGGCGGGGACTGCGGTGACGGGCTGCTTCGCTGCTTCATCCACGGAAGTGACGGGGTATCCAGCCTCCTCAACAGCCTTTATGAGCACATCAAGAGGGGGGTCTCCGGACCATGTGACGGAGGCGGTGCCCGCCGCAAGGCTGACGTCTGC
>JAKSQA010000125.1 GCA_024404335.1 Mailhella sp. | reverse complement strand
ATCATAAGCCTTCCGGTTTGGAGATAGTCACCTGTATTTTGGTTTTTGGCGGAGTGGTTTGTTTCTTTATAGATTCCCTTTCTTCCGGTAATATGCTGGGCGATTGTTTGTCTTTATTGTCCGGTTTTACTTATGCCTTGTTTTTTATTGCCAATTCCAGAGAGGATTCTGCGCCGTTTACTTCCATCTTGTTGTCTTCTTCGCGCTTACGACATCGTTCCGCCACTGCCTGGCGCCGCCCGTCTGTATGATGATATCGACATCGTCCGAGGGGGCTGCCGCGAGTATCTCCTTCAGATCCTCCGTAGCGGCTCCGCCGCGCGATTCAAGATCGCTGCCGCAGCGGTAGAAACAGAAGGTCCACTTCGCTGCAAAGGCGGTATGCGGAACCGCCAGCAGGCACAGGATGGAAAGGAGCAGAAAGCGCAGCAGGCGTCCCATGGAAGCTCCGGAAGGCTGAGGGAATGGAAATGCCGGCCCATCCGAGCCGGTCGCACTGATACCGTAATGCAATTTCAGGCCATGCACAATTTCGAATCGACATCATCCCCGGCCTGAGGATTCGGGAACCCCGCCGAAACGGCCTGTGCGGCCGCAGTGCGGGTGGATTCCCCTTCACCACAGGCGTCTGCCCCTCCGTCCCGAAGGCTGAGGCGGCATGCCGAACCGTCGGCAGAGGCGGGCGCAGCCGTCATGCGGACATCAAATTGATAAACATCATATAAACATTTTTACCAAACGCGCCGAAAAACGCAGAGCAATATACATATATTTTATTATAAAATCAGCATATTACAAAAATACTGTTGATAAATTGAAAAAATAAACCCAATGGCTTGACTTTTTCAACGGAAATACACATTATAGCCCCATGAAAACGAACTACAGCGCCGAAAAAACATTTGAAGTCCTCAAGCAGCGGCTCGGCTTCAATACCGACGTCAAGCTTGCGGACTGGCTAGGGGTAACCGCCCAGTCCTTCCACGCCACGAAGAAACGCGGCGGGCTTCCCGAATCCTGGGCGAAGAACATCAGCAGCAAGCTCGGCCTCTCCATCGAGGAGCTTCTCAACGCGGGCCGCGCCCGCGCCTCCTTCGCCTCGCATGAGGACTTCGACGACTTCTTCCAGGTCCCGCTGGTAGCCGCCCGGCTTTCCGCCGGCACCGGGAGCTTCGAGACCGAAGACAGCGAGATCGGCCGGTTCGCCTTCCGCTACGACTGGCTGCGCCGCAAGGGCATCCCCGAGAAGATGGTGCTCATGCGCGTGCGCGGCGACAGCATGGAGCCGAAGATCGCCCACAACGACCTCGTGCTCATCGACCAGAGCAAGACGTCCGTCATACCCTTCGACATCTACGCCGTGGGCTTCGACGACGCCATCTACATCAAGCAGCTCCGTCCGCAGCCGGGCAGAAAGCTCCAGCTCCACAGCTTCAATCCGGAGTACCGGCCCATAGACATCGACCTCAGCGAGGAATCGCCCGACGAATGCCGCATCATCGGCAAGGCGATCTGGTGCTGCCACGAGCTGTAGCCTCCCCGTACATTGACGGATGAAGTCCGGCGTTTCCGCCGGGTCTCCCGTCACACCCTTCCACCGCCGCAGGCACCGCATGAAGGGGGCTTTCCCGCCCCCCGGTCTCCCTCTGCGGCCGAATTTCCAGGAGCATTCCATGGACAGCCGAAAAGACGACCTCAGCTGGCTCGGCACCGTTATGGACCGCATCTACATACGCCTTCTGGACGTACACGCCGGCAGGGCCTCCGTATGCACCGAAGACTTCACCCTCATCGAATCGCCCGCATGCCCGGCAGCCGCCGGCGCATCCGAGGCGCTGTAAGGAGCCCGTCATGGCCAGGAAGAACATCGTCGCCCCCGAAGACGCACGCAGGGAAGCCCTCGCCTGCGCCCTCTCCTCCATCGAGAAGAAATACGGTCAGGGATCCATCATGAAGCTTTCCGACGAGGCCCGCGCCAACGTGCCCGTCGTCCCCACGGGCTCCTTCGGGCTCGACATGGCGCTCGGCATCGGCGGCATCCCCAAGGGCCGCATCACCGAGATCTTCGGCCCCGAATCCTCCGGCAAGACGACCCTTGCCCTCCATCTGGTGGCCGAATGCCAGAAGCAGGGCGGCACCGCCGCCTATGTCGACGCGGAGCACGCCCTCGACGTCAAATACGCCGCCACCCTGGGCGTGAACATCGACGAGATGCTCATCTCCCAGCCCGACTTCGGCGAACAGGCGCTCGACATCGCCGACATGCTCGTGCGCTCCGGCTCCGTCGATATCGTGGTCGTCGACTCCGTGGCCGCGCTCATCCCCCAGGCCGAGCTCGACGGCGACATGGGCGAGATGCAGGTAGGCGGCCACGCAAGGCTCATGTCGCACGCCATGCGCAAGCTCACCGGCTCGATCCACCGCTCCAAAGCGTGCGTCATCTTCATCAACCAGATCCGCATGAAGATAGGGCAGACGGGCTACGGCAGCCCCGAGACCACCACGGGCGGCAACGCGCTCAAGTTCTACAGCTCCGTACGCCTGGACATCCGCCGTGTTGGCACCCTCAAGGACAAGGAGGAGGCCTACGGCTCGCTCACCCGCGTGAAAGTCGTGAAGAACAAGATGGCCCCGCCCTTCCGCGAGACGAAGTTCGACATCGTATGGGGCAGAGGCATATCGCGCACCGGCGAGATACTCGACTTCGCCGTCGAGGCCGGCATCGTCGCCAAAAGCGGCGCATGGTACGCCTATGCCGACGAGAAGCTCGGCCAGGGCCGCGAGAAGGTCATCACCATGCTCGATTCCAGCCCCGACCTGCTCGCCGAGATCGAGGCCAGGCTCCTTGAGCACTACGGACTCACCGGCACGTCACCCACGGCCGCCGCAGACACCGCATCCGGCGAAGACTTCGACTACGCCGACGCGGAAAACCTCTGATGCCCTCAGGGAGGACCTTCATGAAATGCATCGCCTACATCAGCGCGGCGCTCCTCATACCCGCCGCCATGTCCTATGCGGTCACCGACAATTCCCCCGAGGTGCTGAACGTCGTCTCCAGCTTCTACGAGGAGTACACCGCCAACTATGAGAAGCCGCTGGTGAACTACAACCAGATCGACCCCAGCTATGTGGAGAAGGTCGTGCGCATGGAGGCCCGGGCGGCCCGCGCCGAGCCCGAGGTCGGAGGGCTCGACTTCGACCCCGTCACATGGGGGCACGATGTCTCCGACAGGTTCACCTACGGAAGCCCCGTAGTGGAGTCCACCGGCGCCATGGTCACGGTCACAAAAACGCCAGACAACCGCTGGCTCCCCGCATCGCACATCTGCGTCTCCCTCCAGATAACGCAGGACGGCTGGAAGATCGTCGACACCCTGGACCCGCAGTTCTTCGAGAAGAAGGACTGCACCTCCTATATGCCGGGCTTCCCCTTCCCGGAAATCGACTTCGACCATCCCCGCGACTGAGCAGGCCGCGCCTGCTGCGGGCGCCCCATCGGCAATGGCTGGGGCCCGGACAGGTCGGGAGCTCCTCACATGTGCGGATAGCTCCGTCTGCCCCGCCGTCGCCTCGGAGGTACGGCAGACGGCATGCTACGCCGTCTGGGGAAGCGCCGATCCATTCGAAAAATGAAAAGGCTTCGCAGCGTCAGAGGACCGGAGGAGTGATCCCCCGGCCCTCTGACGTCTCAATCCTGTATCCTGCGGAGGCGGCTGATCGTGTCGGCGATACGCCTGCGGAGGCGTTCCTTCTCCGCATTTCCGCTCTGGCCTTCTCCGATCTTCCTGCGGACCAGCTCCTCGAAGAACTGCACGATGGCCGGCACGCTCATATCCGCAGCCAGCACGCCGCTGTTATCGAATATCACCAGGGCCTGCTTTCCGGGGCGCACGATGATCGAATGGGTGCCCGGCGTTCCGTACACAAGCGGGATGGCCTCATGGTTCGGGTCATCCATCCATACAAGAAGGCTGCGCATGAGCTCCGCATAGCTTTCCGGCGTATGCTTCGGCCATTCGGCGGCCGGAAGCTCGGCATCGGGTATCGTGACCCT
>JAKSQA010000124.1 GCA_024404335.1 Mailhella sp. | reverse complement strand
CGAGGCCATGAAGCCCGCCCTGGAGATGATGTACGGCAACGCCTCCAGCATGTATGAGTTCGGCGGCAGCGTCATCAATCTCATGAATACCGCCAGGGAGCAGGTCGCCCGCTTCCTCGGCGCCCGCCCTGATGAGATAGTGTTCACCGCGTGCGGCACGGAAAGCGACAACACCGCCTGGCATTCCGCTCTGGAAAGCCAGCCCGGCAAGCGTCATGTGATTACTACAAAGGTCGAGCATCACGCGGTGCTCAACTGCGCCGAGTACTATGCCGGAAAGGGCTACGAAGTGACCTGGCTTGGCGTGGATGAGAAGGGGCAGATCAGCCTTGAGGAACTGGAGAATGCCATCCGTCCCGATACGGCTCTCGTCTCCATAATGTATGCCAACAACGAGACCGGCACTATCTTCCCCATCGAGAAGATCGCCGAAATCGTCAAATCCCGTGGGGTCACCCTGCATGTCGATGCCGTCCAGGCCGCCGGCAAAATCCCGATCGACCTGAGCAGGCTCCCTATCGATTATCTCGCCCTCTCCGGCCACAAGATCAATTCCCCCAAGGGCATCGGCGTACTCTTCGTCCGCCGCGGTACTCCGTTCGTCCCATTCATGAAGGGCGGGCATCAGGAAGACGGCCGCCGTGCGGGCACCGAGAACGTCCCCTACATCCTCGCTTTGGGCAAGGCCTGTGAACTGGCCGCCCAGAACATGGAGAAGGAAAATTCCGTCGTCCTCGCAATGCGTGACAGGCTTCAGGAAGGCTTGGTCCGTGCCATACCCCACTGTAGGGTCAACGGCGACCTTGAGCACCGTCTGCCCAATACGCTGAACATCTGCTTTGAAGGAGTTGAGGGCGAGGCACTTCTGCTCCATCTCGACAGGCACGGCATCTGCGCGAGCTCCGGCTCCGCCTGCACGACGGGCAGTCTCGAGCCTTCCCATGTGTTGCGGGCCATGGGCGTTCCGTTCACGTTCTCCCACGGCTCCGTCCGTTTCAGCTTCAGCCGCTACAATACCGAAGCCGAAGTCGACAAGGTGCTTGAGGTCATGCCCGAGATCGTGAAGAACCTCCGCAGTATCTCACCGTTCGTCAACTTCAAGTTCTAGGCCTGTTGGCGGACCGCGTTGACTCATAAGCTCTCCAGCCAAGCCTGACGATATAATATGGAAAGCCCCTCTTCTGTAATGGAAGGGGGGCTTTCTTTATGGATTCAGATTTCAAATCTCTTTCATTGTTTTTGTCCGCATTGCGTGAAAACGCACTGCGGACTTTTTTGATAAAAATGTAATGGAAGCTTCAAAGAAGAAATGGGAGGAATAGACGATGAATGAGAATGAGGAAAGACTGCATAAAGCCGCTTTTCGCGGTGATACTGATGAGGTGAGACGGCTTCTTGACCAGGGGACTGACATCGCGGCGGCTGATGATGACAGCGGCAGAACCGTGTTGCATGTTGCCGCCGAACAAGGCTGCGCCGATGTCGTGAAGCTTCTTCTTGATCGCGGTGCAGACATGGAAGCGACCGACTACTGGGGCGAGACGCCGCTGTTCCGTGCCGGATGGGAAGCGCAGACCGAGACGGTGAAGATCCTTCTTGATCAAGGGGCTGATGTTTTAAAAGCGAATTACGAAGGCAGAACGGTGCTGCACTATGCCACCTGGATTGCTGCGGATGATCTTGTGAAGCTTTTTCTTGAGCATGGTGCCGACATCAGCGCGGAGGCTGAAGAAGGCAATACGCCGCTGGATATGTGCGAGATCCCGTGTGATGATTATGATGATCCCGACCGTGACTTCACGGAAGTGAAGAGGCTGCTTGCCGAGTGTGCCGAAGCCCAGGATATGTAGCTTCTCTGTCAGGAAGTTGAAGCATGCGGTAATGAAGGAGCTGAAAATGTAGGGTACGCCTCGGTACCGGCCTGTTCGTTCTTCTCTTCCGCCCGAAGAGCTGACCTTTCATCGGATAGAACTGCCTTTCAGGGCGACCGTCCAGAGGAAGCACAAGCCGTCGTGTCTCTTAGGGCCCCGTTTCCCTTGAGGAATCGGGGACGCGCTTTGAATGCCTTAAAATCTGAGATCCATCGCTGCAGGGCAGCCGCCTGCGCTCCGTGCGGAAAGCACGGCGCGGTTGACGGCCATGCCCATGACGTGGGCCGCAAGGGTGGCCACGGCGTCGGGGTTCGCGTGGACGGTTCCCGCGGAGAGCGCGTATATGGTGTCGCCGTCGGCGGAGGTATGCACGGGGCGTATCGTCCGCGCGTAGCCGTTGTGGGCCGTCATGGCGATCTTCCGCAGGCGCACCTTGTCGAAACCGGCGTTCGTGAAGACGGCGCCGATCGTGGTGTTTCCTGTGAAGAGGTTCTCGCCGCGTGCGCAGCCGGCGGCTACGAGGGCCTCCTCGCAGCTGGCGAAGCCCTTCCGGTCGGGCGTGAGCATGCCGGCGATCTTTTTGCCGCCGGCCATATCGTAGACATCGCCGAGGGCGTTGACCGCCACAATCGCGCCGACCATGAGATCGCCCGCCTTCACGGCGAAGCTGCCGATGCCGGACTTCATCATGCAGTCCGCACCGTTCATCTTGCCTACGGTGCAGCCGCACCCGGCGCCGGCATTGCCGCAGCGGTCGGCCCCGCCCGGCATCTCCGCGTCGAGGCAGGCGGCGTAGGCCATGTCCGCATCCGGCCGGGCGCCCGCATCGCCTATGCCCAGGTCGTAGAGGCATGAGGCGCAGACGAGCGGGACGCGTGCGAAGCCGGTGTCGAATCCTCTGCCGCGCTCCTCAAGGTAGCGCATCACGCCGTCAGCCGCGCGCAGGCCGAAGGCGCTTCCGCCGCTGAGGAGCAGGGCATGGATGCGGGCGCATGATGCCGTGGGGCTGAGCAGCTCGGATTCACGGGAGGCGGGGCCTCCTCCCCGAACGTCGATGCCGGCGGCCATGTCGTCCTCGGCAAGGATGACGGTGCAGCCGGTGAGCCCGGCTTCATCGGCGGCGTGGCCTACGCGGAAGCCGGGAATGGCGGAGAGGGGGATTTCGGTGAGGATGCGTTCCATGAGGGCCTCCTGGATGGGCTGTTGGCAAGTGGCGGGCAAGCGTTTTCCGGGGGCATGGACGGCGTGGCGTCGCGCTGCGGGCAGGGGAATATGCTTTTTCCGTCAGCCGGGCGGAGCTGCGTTTTTTTCCGGGCCGGTGCGCCGGCCCGGGTGTCGTTCGGTCTGTCCGCCGGCTCCGCAGGGGAGCCGCTATTCGGCGGCGGGGACAGGCTCCCACGCCGTGCCGGAATCCTCGGCGAGGGCCTCGATGAGGGCCTGCGTTCCGTCGGTGCCGCGGCCCTTGGCCTGAAGCGAGCGGTAGAGCCTTCCGGCAAGCTCGGCGCCGGGCAGGATGAGGTCCATCCTGCGGCATTCCTCGAGGACAAGGCCGAGGTCCTTGACGAAATGGTCGACGAAGAAGCCCGGCGCGTAGTCGCCCTTCATCATGCGGGTGCCGAGGGTCTTCATGGCGACGCTGCCGCCTGCGCCCACGGAGACGAGCTCATGCCACTTCCGCACGTCGAGACCGGCCTTCTGGGCGTAGAGGAGCGATTCGCATACGCTGAACATGACGCCGGCGACGGCGATCTGGTTCGCCAGCTTGGCCTGCTGGCCCATGCCGGCGCCGCCGCAGTGCATGATTCTCTTACCCATGGCCTCAAGGCAGGGGAGCAGGGCCTTGTAGCCCTCGGCGCTGCCGCCCACGAAGATGGAGAGCGTGGCGTCGCGGGCGCCGACGTCGCCGCCGGTGACGGGGGCGTCCATGCTGATGATGCCCCTGGCCTGGGCGGCTTCGGCGAGCCTTTCGGCCAGCGCGGGGCTGGAGGTCGTCATGTCGCAGTAGATGCTGCCCGGAGCCATGGTGGAGAAGGCGCCGTCGGGCCCTGCGGAAACGGCTTCCACATCGGCGGGATAGCCGACGATGGAGAACACGATGTCGGAGCGGGCGCCCACTTCCGCGGGGGAGGCCGCGGCCGCGGCGCCGCGTTCGACGAGGGCCTTCATCTTCTCGGGCGAGCGGTTGTATACGGTGAGGCTGTAGCCGGCGCTTAGGAGATGGCCGGCCATGTGGCC
>JAKSQA010000123.1 GCA_024404335.1 Mailhella sp. | reverse complement strand
AGCCGGAGAGGTTCGTCGTGCTTGACGCGCTTCTTCCGCCTGATGCGCTGGCGGACCAGGCCTTTGCCGTGCTTATGGAGCGCCGCAGCTCCCTGGGCTGATGCGGCGAGACGGACCGGGCCGATCCCGGATGAAATACATATATGATCTGAAAGGCCATACATGGAACAGACCGAACACAAGACGGGCAGCGCGGACCGGAAGCCGGCCGGCATGAAGCCCCTCGCGCCTTCCGAAGTGGATTTCATGCCGCCTCTGCTGCGGTGCCTTTCCACACTCATAAAGCTGAAGGGCAGGCATGTCTCCCCGCAGTTCCTTCTTGCGGGCCTTGCCGGCTCCGACAGGATCAGCGTGGGCGCATGCCTGCGCGCCGCGGAGAGGGCCGGGCTCCAGGGCCGGGTCATGTACCGGGCGAAGCTCGGAGACATCTCCGCGCTCACGCTGCCGTGCGCGCTGCTTCTCAAGGACGGCGGCTCGTGCGTGCTTACGCGGTACGGGGCCGAAGAGGCCGAGATCATCCTGCCCGAGCACGGCGACAACGCGCAGGTCATCCCCCGCGGCCGGCTTGAGGAGCTGTATTCCGGCTATGCCGTCTTCGCCGCCCTTGAGAACAGGGCCGATGCCCGCACCGACGCCGTGAGGATAGCGAAGGGGAAGCACTGGTTCTGGGACGTGCTCAGGTTCTATGCCCCCATATACAGGCACGTCGCGCTCGCGAGCGTGGTTGTCAACACCATCGCCGTCGTCAGCTCGCTCTTCGTCATGAACGTGTATGACCGCGTCATCCCCAACAACGCCTACGAGACGCTCTGGGTGCTTGCCGCGGGCGTCATGCTCGCCTACTTCTTCGACTTCGTGCTGCGCAGCCTGCGCAGCCATTTCGTCGATGTGGCGGGCAGGAACGCCGACGTCGTGCTTTCCAGCAAGCTGATCGACAAGGTGCTCTCCATGCGCATGGATGCGAAGCCCGAATCGACCGGCGCGCTGGTGAACAACCTGCGCGAGTTCGAGTCGCTGCGCGAGTTCTTCAGCTCCACGACGTTTCTGGCGTGCATCGACATCCCCTTCCTCATCCTGTTCTTCCTCCTCCTGGCCTTCATCGGCGGCCCGCTGGTGTGCATACCTCTGGCGGCCATGCCGCTCCTGCTCTTTGTGGGCGTATGGCTGCAGATCCGCGCGAAGCGCAGCGCGGAGAAGAGCTACAGGCACAGCATGCAGAAGAACGCCCTCCTGGTGGAGATAGTGAACGGGCTGGAGACGGTGAAGAGCAGCATGGCGGAAAGCCGCATGCAGCGCCTGTGGGAGGCCGTTGCCGGCATTTCCGCGCAGTCCTCCAACGAGGCTCGCAAGTACAGCACCCGGGCGGTCACGTTCGCCACGTTCGTCACGCAGATGGTGACGGTGGGCATGGTCATCTGGGGCGTGTACCGCATCGGCGCGGGTGAGATGAGCATGGGCGGCCTTATCGGCTGCAACATCCTCGTAGGCCGCATCATGGCGCCTCTGCTGCAGCTCGCCTCGCTGCTGACGCGCCTTCAGAACTCCAGGGTCTCGCTGAAGGCCCTCGACGTGCTCATGGAGCTTCCCTCGGAGAACCAGGACCAGTCCGCCTGCATGGATTTCGGCACCCTCCGCGCCGAGTTCGTCATGGACGGCGTGACCTTCGCCTATCCCGGGGCGCAGACTCCGGCGCTCGACGATGTGTCCCTTACGATACGCCCGGGCGAGAAGGTCGGCGTCATCGGCAAGATGGGCTCGGGCAAGAGCTCCCTGGGCAAGCTGCTCATAGGCCTCTACCAGCCCCAGGCCGGCTCCGTCACCTTCGGCGGCGTGGATATCAACCAGCTCGCCACGGCCGACCTCCGCAGCCGCGTGGGATTCCTGCCCCAGGAGGTCATCCTCTTCTACGGCTCCGTCCGCGACAACATCGCCCTGGGGGATCCCACCATCAACGACCATCTTATCGTCCGCGCATCCGCCGTTTCCGGCGTGGCCGACTTCGTCAAGCGCCACCCGGCGGGCTACGGCGCGCAGGTCGGCGAGCAGGGCCGCAACCTCTCGGGCGGCCAGCGCCAGGCCGTTGGCCTGGCCCGGGCCATCGTGAGGGATCCGGACATCCTCATCCTGGACGAGCCCACGAGCAACATGGACGTCGATTCCGAGCGCATGGTGCAGCAGCGCCTGGCGCCTCTGATCAAGGACAAGACCGTGCTCCTCATCACGCACCGCCTCAGCATGCTCCGCATCGTCGACCGGCTCATCGTCATGGATGCGGGGAAGATCATACTTGACGGCCCCCGCGATGAGGTGCTCAGGAAGCTTCAGGAACGCGGCGGCGGCGCACGGCCCTCTGCGCCTGCGCAGAAGGCCGCCGTACGGACGGCTCCGGCCGTGAAGGCCGCGGAGCCTGCGAAAAAGAACGGGGAGGTGGCGTGATGGCCGACAGCAGCGAAATCAGGACCGGTGTGCCCCCCGTCCCTCCGGCGGCCGGTGCGCCCGCAGGCATGCCTGCGGGGATACCCGGCATGCCGGGGCAGCAGCCTCGCCCCGCCCAGAGCCTTTTCGAACCGGCGTCGCTTGCGAGCCGGAACCTCCTGCCCGAAGACCTGCCCTATGCCGCGGAGGTCGAGGCCGCGCTGGCCCGCAGGCCCTCCCGCGGGTCCCGCTGGCTCTCCGTGGCGGTTTTCCTCTTCTTCGCATCCTTCGTGGGCTGGGCGTCCGTCGCCACGCTTGACGAGGTGACGCATGCCGAGGGGCAGGTCATCGCGTCGTCGCGCACGCAGATCATCCAGAACCTCGAAGGCGGCATCCTGCGCACCGTGGAGGTGCACGAGGGGCAGATAGTCGAGAAGAACGACATCCTCGCCCGCCTCGACAACGAGACGGCGGAGAGCAGCCTCCGCGACATGAGCTACAAGGCCATGGAGAACATGACGGCCATCCGCAGGCTGCGGGCCGCGGTGGGCGGAATCCCGCTCGAATGGCCCGAGCAGTTCCGCGAATGGCTTGAGAAGGGCGCCGGCTGCACGCTTACGGAAGAGCAGATAGCCCAGGGCCGCCGGCTTACCGAAGTGCAGAAGGAGACCTACGAGGTGCAGCTGCGCCAGCGCAGGTCGGAGCTCGACGTCCTGGAGTCGCAGGCGGAGCAGCGCAGGCAGGAGGTCAAGGAGCAGCGCACCCGCAGGGAGCACCTCACCAAGAGCCTCGGTCTCATCCGCCAGCAGATGAGCATCGCCGCGCCTCTTCTGGAAAAGCGCAGCTATTCGCGCGTGCAGTACCTTGAGCTGCAGGAGCGCGTCGTGCAGACACAGGGCGAGATAGAGACGCTGAACGTCTCCATACCCCGTGCCGAGGCGGCCGCCGCCGAAGCCGAGCACCGGATCAGCCTGCGCAAGGCGGAGCTCGATTCGGGCCTCATAGACGAGATCAACAAGCGCAGCCTGGAGCTTGCGTCGCTCCGTGAAAGCCTTTCCGCAGGCAGCGACCGCGTGACGCGTACGGAGCTCCGCTCTCCCGTGCGCGGCACGGTGAAGCAGATATACATCACGACTGTGGGCGGCGTGGTCAAGCCGGGCGAGTCCATCATGGAGATCGTCCCCCTGGACGACACGCTGCTGGTCGAGGCCCGCGTGCGCCCTGCCGACGTGGCCTTCCTGCACCCCGGGCAGAAGGCCATGGTCAAGGTCACGGCGTACGACTACTCCATCTACGGCGGGCTTGAAGGCCTGCTCGAGCAGATCAGCGCCGACACCATCGAGGACAAGCGCGGGGAATACTACTACCAGGTCAAGATCCGCACGTCAGAGAACGCCATCGTCTACCACGGCGAGTCGCTCCCCATCATGCCCGGCATGATGACGACGGCCGATATCATGACCGGAAAGAAGACCGTGCTGGACTACCTGCTCAAGCCCATCCTCAAGGCCAAGCAGAACGCCCTGCGCGAGAAGTAGGACGGCGGAATCTAACAGCGGAAGGCCCGGCATGCCGGGCCTTCTTTCTTGCTGCGTATGGCGGTCTTGCAAGATCACCGGATATCCGCGTTGCTTCTGCAGAGCCTTGCCGCTGGTTCTTGCAACAGCCGCCCCGATGATTTAGATTAAGGACATCGGAGGGGAGATGGAGAACTACCTGCACGAGATGCTGCGTATCAGCGACGAAAAGG
>JAKSQA010000122.1 GCA_024404335.1 Mailhella sp. | reverse complement strand
TGCGGGCGCGGATCCGCTTCGGGGTATCGCATTGCCGCCCAGGCATGGAACACCGGCATATCATTCGGACAGTCAGGATGGAGCGCCATCACGACGGTATCGGAGGAGGGAGGCTCGGTCTTCACGCCGCCGGCGGCCACCACTATGGGTCGCATCTCAGTATGCGGCCTCGATCTCCAGGGCGCGGCGGTAGAGGTACCTGTTCGCCGGAACAAGGATGCCGTGCCTCGCGGCAAGACGGATGAGGGTGCCGCCGAAGAGGTCGGCCTCCGACTTCTTCCGGTTGATCCTGTCCTGCCCCATGGAGGGCGTGCTTGCCGGGTCGAGCGTGCTTTCCATCTCGACATTGCGCACGAGGTCCTCCTCCGTCAGCATGATGCCTTCCGCCCGCGCCACGGCGATGACCTCGCGCATGGCGGCGATGAGCATCCTGTTGGGCTCGCCCTCGGCCAGAACGCCGCCGTAGCCCGTGCCGTAGACCATGCATGTCTGGTTGAAGCCTACGTTGAGCATGTACTTCGTCCAGATGCGGCGGCGGATGTCGGTCTCCTCCGTCCAGGCGATGCCGGCCCGGTCGAGAAGCGCCTCGAGCGCGTCGAGGTTCACGCGGAGCCCTTCGCCCGCAATGCCCACGCGGAGCTCTCCTATGCGGCTGAATGTGACCTCGTCGCCCAGCTTCATGACATCCATGCCCTGGGCGACGCAGTGCAGCACCCTGGAGGCGCCGAAGCGCTCCGCGATGAGCTCTTCGCTGGAGATGCCGTTCATGACGGAGACCACGGCCGTTTCGGGGCCGATGCAGGGGGCCATGATGTCGAGGGCCTGCGCAAGGCCGGGGCCTTTGACGGCCACCATGACGAGGTCGGCCTGCCGGGCCTCCGCAGGCGTCACGATGCGGAAGGAGACGGATTCGCCGTTGCAGCGGAACGCCTTGCCGAGGTTCCGGCCCCTGCGCTCCTCGTCCATGACGAATTCCACGGCATCGCGGCCGAGGGCTTCTGCAAAATGCTTTCCGTACAGGATGCCCAGCGCGCCCATGCCGATGATGGCGATATGCTCGAACGTCTTCATTCCTTCTCCGTGCTGTTTCAGTGTATGATGCGGTGCCCATGACGCTGCGCCGGCGGATGTGCAGGCAGGCCCTGCCGTGCGGCATGGGAGGAGATTCCGGTATGTTAGGGGCGGTTCCGTTCGCTTCCCGAGGTCCCGCCCGTGTGCGGGGGCCTGTCATGCGTCGCTTCGCAGGGAAGCAGGATCCGTGCGGGGATTTCCTGTCGCCGCCTTGCGTCGAATGGAACGGGAGGCCCTGTTCCATTCGGAGAAGCCGCTGTGGAATAGCGCCCGCCCGGATGCGCATGGCCCGG
Organism: Mailhella sp.; assembly: GCA_024404335.1. Classification (GTDB taxonomy): domain Bacteria; phylum Desulfobacterota; class Desulfovibrionia; order Desulfovibrionales; family Desulfovibrionaceae; genus Mailhella. The sequence continues at coordinate 2,802 of JAKSQA010000122.1, read as the reverse complement.
AGATGTGCCGGCGAGGTCGCGGGCGGTGGCGGAGGATACGGAAGGCTTGATTTTGCCGGAGCCGGGCATTAGACCTGCGGGGACTGCCGCATGTGTTCATGAGATCTGAAGCGGCAGGCATCCACAGGGGGCGTTCCGCTCCTTCTGCCACAGGAGGCGGGCTGATGATCACATGGATGGACGCCGCAAAGGTCCTTGCCGTTCCCGTGCTTCTTTTTCTGTGCGACCGCGCGGAAAGACGCTGGGGCATGGCCGTCGCCAGCGTCATCGTGGGGCTTCCCTTTGTTTCCGGGCCCGCATCCCTCATCGTGACGCTTGAGCAGGGCAGGGAGTTCGGCATCGCCATGGCCTACGGCGCGCTGCCGGGCATACCTGCCTGCATCTTCCACGGCGTGGCCTATGCGTGGCTTGCCCGCCGCATGGACTGGAAGATGGCGCTTCCGCTTTCCCTTGCGGCATATGTCCTCTTCGCCATGCTCATGTGCCGGTTCCCCCATAGCCTGCCGCTTGCGACGGCGGCGGCCTTCGCCGCGCCCGTGGCTGGGATGGTCCTTGTGGGCCGCATGTTCCGCGGCATGTCTGAAGCGGATACCGGCGTAGGCTCCGGTGAGCGCTCCGGAAAGGGCGCCGATTCCGTTATGAAGGATGAGGCGGAGCACACCGGGGATCGGAGAGGACGCAGCGCTCGCGGGAGCAGGCTTCTGCGTCTTCGCATGCTGGCAGGCGCGGCGGTGATGCTGGCCGAGACTTCGGCCGCGGCCTTCGTCGGCCCGGCATGGACGGGGATCGTCATCTTCTTCCCGGTGATGAGCGGCATCGTGGGCATCTTCACGCACATCGAATCGGGGGACGCCGCGCTTGGCTCCTTCTACAGGGGCTGTTTCGCAGGGCTTTCGGGCGCCGTGGCCTTTGCCGCGGCCGTGGCATGGTGTCTGCCCCACTTTTCCGCTGCGGCTGCATACTCCGCGGCCCTTGCCTCATCCCTTGCCTCATCCCTTGCGACGGCCTTTATCTCCTCACGGATATCCGGCCGGGGCTGACGTCTCCGGCAACAGTTCAAACGGGCTTTGCCTCGCCACATGTGTCCTCGAACCGGGGAACCGCTGATTCAGTCGGAAATAACTCAGCCCGATGACTGAACCGGCTTCCGCTGTTTCGGAAAAAGCACGTCAATCTGCATAGTTAATGGGGAAAATAAATTCCCCTATTCGCAGCTTGCAGGCGTCCATGCTCGCATGGACGCAGAAAGGGAAAGTTTTGGAGGGGAGGGCTCGGGAGGGGAGGATTTTTCAAAATCCGCCCCTCCCGCAGTAAGAATCACCGTCTGCTCTCGGGAGCGGGGCCGAGGAGGCTCCGCATGAAGATGTTGGGCACGGCGACGCCGGCCGCGATGGCGAGTATGATCAGCGACGCGGTTATGGAGTTATGCACCGCGACCGTCACCTCGCCCACGATGCCGTGCATTTCGATGAGGGCGAAGAGGGCGCGGTACATGAGCACGCCGGGGATCATGGGGATCACGCTGGGTATGGAGAGGCAGTGGTGCGGGGCATGGATGCGGCGCACGACGAACACGCAGAGCAGGCTTACGAGGGCCGATCCTGCGAAGGAGCCCATGACCGGGCCGAGGCCCAGCCCCGCATCGGCAAGGGATACGAGGTTGCGCGTGCATACGGCGATGACTCCTCCGGCCGCAACCAGGGGAAGCAGGCGGGGCGGCGTGTTGAAGATCATTGAGAAGCCGATTGCCGATATGGCCGCCGCGGCCCCGTATTCCCAGTAGGAATGATGGGGGATCATGGAAAGGTCGCGGATGAAGTTGTCGATGCCGCATACCCGTATGGCCAGCGCTATGCCGAACGACATGGCGAGCACGATGAGCAGCGTGGTGACGGCCCGGACGATGCCGGTGCGGACATGGTTCTCCAGCATGTCGCTGACGAAGTTGATGAGCGGTACGCCGGGGACGATGAAGAGCGCGCATGCCATGAGCGGGTGCCACGGCGTGGCGGAGGCGAACAGCGAGCCGGGAGCGGCGGACAGGGAAAGGCTCCCCATGGCCCATGCGGCCAGTGTGGAGACGAAGGCGGCGATGCAGACGGCTATGTGCGGGTTGGCCTTTCTGCCGAGGAGCAGGGCGCGCAGGTGGAAGCCGGCCATGGCGGCGAGCGAGGCGATGAGGAATGCCGTCCAGTCGCCGCCGAACTGCACGCAGAATCCTCCGCAGGCGAAGCCGGTGCCTGCCGTGACGGCATAATGCCCGTAGTGCCTGGGGGCGGAGCCGATGCGGCTGAGACGCTCCCCGTATTCCGCGGGGGTGATGCCCTCGCGCATGGCGTCGATGGAGAGGTTGCTCAGCGCACGGAGTACGGCCATGTCGACGCCATGCCTTCTGCAGCGGCGGAACTGCGTGACGGGGCCCTCGCCGGTGCGGATGCAGATTGCCATGCCGTCGGTGGAGACGTCGGTTTCCGGTTCGGCCGGCTCAAGCCCGAAGAGGCGGATAAGGCGCCCAAGCGTGCGGTGCACGCGGCTGGTGTCGGCGCCGCTTTCGAGCAGCATGACGCCCGTGCGGAGCAGCAGGCTGATGCGCAGATCCGTTTCCGCGCCGCTGTGAGGCAGAGTGTTTTCCATAGTGTTCGCTCCATAATGTGTCCGTTTCCTGCCGGATTGCGCGCTTCTGCGGGCTCCCTGGGAGGCAGACCGGATGGCCGGATTTTTTGCCGGACTTGGGTTCATGAGCGGCAGGTGCCGCCATATCCATGCGCTGGCTATCGGAAAACGTGATATCTTTTCTGCCAG
>JAKSQA010000121.1 GCA_024404335.1 Mailhella sp. | reverse complement strand
GGGAATACGGGTGGAGGTGGCGTCGCCGACAGTGACGGCGGCCACGCGCCCCTGCCTGTCGAGCGCGAGCCCGATGTGGCGTGAGAGCAGGCGCGACAGGGCGGCCAGCTCATGCGCCTGCTCGGGGCTGCATCCCCCCGCGGGGGAATAGCGCCTCTTTCCGAGCCGCTCGAGCGACTTGAGCTCGCTCGGCTTGAGCCCGGACGTATTTCCTTCGATGCGCGCTGCTATTTGGAACCTCCGGCCATCCAGGTGGCGATCATGTCGTCATAGTTGGAGGTGGTGCGGAAGGTCGCGGCAGCCATGCGGCGGCGGAACTCCATGCTTACTCCGCCCTTTTCGATCTCGGCCATGGCTTCGCCGTAGTACCTGGGATCGGAAAGGACGAGGATGCTGTTGAAGTTCTTGGAGGAAGCGCGCAGCAGGCAGGGGCCGCCGATGTCGATTTCCTCGACCATGGCGGCGGGATCAAGATTCTTCTCGAGAGCGGACTTGAAATCGTAGAGGTTCACGACGACGAGGTCGAAAGGCTTGATTTCGAACTCCTCAAGCGTCTTCATGTGCTCCGGGACGTCCTTGTTGGCGAGGATGCCGCCATGGATGCGCGGATTCAGCGTCTTGACACGGCCGTTGAGGATTTCAGGAAAACCGGTGACGTCGCTGACGGCCGTCACGGGAAGCCCCTGGTCCTTCAGGAACTTCATGGTTCCGCCGGTGGAGACCAGCTCGACGCCTTTGCTGTTGAGGAAGGCCGCGAATTCCGCAAGGCCGTCCTTATGGGTCACGCTGATGAGAGCGCGCCTGATGGGAAGATTCTCCATCTTCATACCCCCTGATTGGATTTCGGAACATACTGCCAGAGGCCGCAGTTCTTTGCAATAATTCCCTTATGCCATCGTGCCGAGGGGCTTCTGCATGGATTCCCAGAAGCGGAACGACTTCTCCCATTCGCCGAAGGAGACGACGCGCTCATCGGGCGCAACGGAAGGAGGAAGGGCATTGCCCTCCAGGTCAATGGTGCCGTCCGCAAGGTTCTGCACCCACCCATGGAACAGGTCCAGCCTCCTCATGAATGCGGCGTCGCCGGCAAGCGCGGCCATGGCGGCCTCGAACTCATCTCCGCCCGGCTCCATGCCGTGCGCCCTGCCCAGCCATGCGAAGATGACATCCCTGGCCGTCTCCATCGACACGGCCATGCCGTCCAGTCCTTCGAGAATGGGGAAAAGCCGCGGCTCCTCCTTCCGGGAGAGGTCACGCATCCCGGCGGGAACGGCCAGTACGGCATCCTCCCCGCCCTCGTCTTCCGAGCCGTCATCCGTGCCGTCCGATCCGGCATCCTCTGCGAAGTAGAAGCGGAGCCAGTGCTCGTAGCGCATGGCTTCAAGAAAGTCTGCGGCGAAATCCGTCATGCGTCCTCCCTGCGGTAATTCCGGCTGCATCGGCGCACAGTGCGCTATTCGTCCTCGGTCAGCGCCTCGTTGAGCGCTTCAATAAGAGTCTCCATGGCATCGACCGCGCCCGAAAGGGCCTCCATCGTCCGTTCCATGGATTCGCCGTCGCCGTCTTCGAGAGCCTTCTCGGACAGCCTGTCCATGCGCTCCTGCTCCTTGTCCATGAGGTTCTCGACATATTCCTTCATGTCGTCGAGGTCATCAATGAACTTGCTGAGCTTCTTCGATTCCGTTCCCGTCATATCCTTCTCTCCATGTTGTTGATTTTCCACAGGGGGTGGAGCCGCGGCCCCGCAGACGGCTTCGGCATAGCCTGCGGCCGCCCATAGACGGCGCGGTCCGGGCCGTCATCATGACTGTCAGGCCTTCTCAAGCCAGGCATCGAGCCGGCGCGCGTATTCCTCATCGGTCCAGCCGCTTTCCCCGTACATGCCCGCGAGGGTCCTCTGGCGCGAGGCCTCGGCCAGCATCAGGGCCGAAGCCACGGATACGTTGAAGCTCTGCACCATGCCGTACATGGGGATATAGACCTCGCCGTCGACATCGGCCACGAGCTCGGGCGAAACGCCGGAATGCTCGTTTCCCATGATGATGGCCGTAGGCCTGGTGAAGTCGTACTCGGTCAGCGGCCTGGATTCCGGCGAGCAGCTCGTAGCCAGCACCTGCATGCCCTGGCCGTGCAGGGCGGCCATCAGATCCTCCCGGCTCGAATGGCGGACGGTGTCCACCCATTTGAAGGCCGAGGCGGATGTCTTGCGGCTCAGCAGGGGGAACGCGCAGCGGGAATAGTAAAGATGGACCTCCGGAACGCCGAACGCGTCGCAGCTCCGGTAGATCGCGGAAACATTGTGGGGATCCCACACATTGTCCATAACAAGCGTGAGGCCCTTCTGCCGCTGGCGCAGCACCTTCTCCAGCTTCGCCCTGCGGCGGTCGGTCATATCTCTCATCAGAACTCCAGGGAACCCGTCGTACGGGGAAAAGGAAGGACGTCGCGTATATTCGAAACGCCCGTAAGCATCATGATCATCCGTTCGAAGCCCATGCCGAATCCGGCATGGGGGACCGTGCCGAACCGCCGAAGGTCGAGGTACCACCAGTACGAGGCGGGATCCTGCCCCAGTCCGGCGATGCGGCGCTCAAGCACGTCGAGCCTCTCTTCGCGCTGGCTGCCGCCGATGAGCTCGCCGATGCGCGGAACCAGAAGGTCCACGGCGGCCACGGTCTCGCCGTCGTCGTTCATGCGCATGTAGAACGCCTTGATATCCTTGGGATAGTCATACACGCACACCGGCGACTTGAAATACTCCTCGGCAAGGAAGCGCTCGTGCTCCGTCTGCAGGTCCGTACCGAACGACACAGGGTACTCGAAGGTCTTCCCGCTGCTGCGGAGAAGGTCAACGGCTTCCCTGTAGGGGATGCGGGCGCAGCCCTTCTCGGTCATGCGCCTGAGGCCGTCCACGAGCCCGGGGGACACGAAGCGGTCGAAAAGGCCGAGGTCATCGGCGCAGTGCTCCAGGACATGCGAGACGGTATGCATCACCAGGCCTTCGGCCAGGTCCATGTCGTCCTCAAGATCGAAGAATGCGGCTTCAGGCTCGACCATCCAGAACTCGGCGGCATGCCTCGGCGTGTACGAATGCTCCGCACGGAACGTAGGACCGAAGGTATACACTCTGCCCAGCCCGGTAGCAAGCGCCTCCGCCTCCAGCTGCCCGGACACCGTCAGCGAGGCCTGCTTTCCGAAGAAGTCACGCTCGAACGGGTCTCCTCCGTCAGGCGGAAGCGGCTCTCCGGGGGGCAACGTGGTCACACGGAACATCTCCCCGGCCCCCTCGCAGTCCGATCCCGTCAGGATGGGGGCATGGACATAGCGGAAGTCCAGCCCTCTGAAGTAGTCATGCACGGCAAGCGCGGCTTCCGATCGTATCCGGAAAACAGCGCCGTACTTGTTCGTACGGGGGCGGAGATGCGCTATCGTGCGCAGGAACTCGTCTGAATGGCGCTTCTTCTGCAGAGGATAGGAGAGAGGGTCGGCCAGGCCGTACACCTTCATGGAGGCCGCCCGCAGCTCCCATGCCTGCCCCTTTCCGGGAGAAGGCACCAGGTCGCCCGTGACCGCCACGGATGCGCCGGTGTTCACGCCTTCGAGGCATGACCATGCCTCCGTGCCCTCGTCGATGACGCACTGGAGATTCGCGAGGCAGGAGCCGTCGTTTATCTCAAGAAAGGAGAATGTCCTGGAATCCCGGCGGGTCCGCACCCAGCCGCAGACGGTCACCCCGCTGCGTGGAGAGGAAGACGAAACGGCCCCGGCTACGCTGGTCCGATGCTTGTTCACTATGGCCTCCTGCCTGTTTTCGGGCGGATACTACGCCATAGGAGGAATCTCTGCAACAAAGCGTCGCTTGCGGATCCTCCATCATGCGACTATATTCGCGCAAAAAACAGGGGGCCTTCATGAACCTCATCGGCAACATTCTCTGGTTCTTCTGCGGCGGGCTTCCGGGCGCGCTTCTCTGGTGCCTTTTCGGCGCGCTCGCCTACGTCAGCATCATCGGCATCCCCTGGGGGCGTGCCTGCTTCGTCATGGCCGGCTTCGTGCTCCACCCCTTCGGCCGCGTTCCGATCCCCCGCAGCCTCCTGACCGGCAGAACCGACCTGGGCAGCGGCCTCCCCGGAAGCATCGGCAACATCATCTGGTTCGTCCTGGCCGGACTGTGGATCGCACTCGGCCACATC